>CAZLQT010000113.1:0-1551 GCA_964561815.1 uncultured Woeseia sp. | reverse complement strand
TTTATCTCGCAAGCACTTCACTAAAATACTATGAAGACACCGGAAATAAGGAATCGGAGCTTCCTTTGGTTCATTGGACACAAAAAACCCTGCTTTATGAGGCTCAAGAAAAGATACATCAAACTCTATCTAACTTTCCTAACAAATTTATAGCAATTCTGCTTGGATTGATTATTTTCCCATTAGGAAGAAACGTTTCAGGACCCACTATTCAAGAAACATTAAAAATAGGAAGACTGGTTTCAAGAAAAACAAAAACAAGGGAAAACTTGATTCAAGGAATCTATATGCAAGACGAGCCTACAAATCACTACTCTCAAATGAATAAGGCCCTTGAATTGTATGAATCTTGCCATCCTCTAAAATCAGAAGTTAATAAAGCAAAAAAGAAGGGATTAATCTCAGGTAATAGCTTTAACGATCTTTTGGAGGCTGCTGTTCATGAGTCGATTATTTCAAAAGAGGAAGCTGACTTATTAATACAATATAATGTAATAGTAGACGATATAATTAATGTCGATGATTTTTCTCAAGAAGAGGTTGATCAAATCAGATAGTTTTTGATTGGTCTCTTAAATCCATTATTTGATAATTTTTATCTTTTATTCGAGTAAGCAATTGTTTAAGTTTTGTTTCATCGTCAGTAAGAATGAAACCCAAATCACCCCCTCCTGCTCCAGATGGTTTATAAAACAAGCCTAACTTACTAGCCTCATTAGCAAGGTCTCGATGTTCATCTGTATAGATTCCTAGATCATACTTTTCATTTAATCGATGCATGAGGGAACTATATTGTTCCATTAACTCTAAAATGGACTTAATGTCCTTATCTTTCCATGAGGAAGATAAGTCATGGAGCAACTGATCAGCATCAGTTTGAAGTTTCTCAAAAAATTCTTTGTGATGAATTTGGCCTTCATAATATTTTTGTATCATTTCAGCTGTAGCGCTCTGTTGTCTTGTTATCACTCCTTTAATCAAGAGATCGGAAGGCCATTCAAGCCGTGTCCATTTTTCTTTACCTTCAGTGTTGTTAACACACTCTATTAATCCAGAGTCTGCCTGAGCAGCTATCACATCTAAGCCACTGCCTAAGTTATTTTGTTTAATGTTGTGCAATCTGAGAGAGGTTTTGAGAATCATCTCATCGGTATATTTCAGGTGAAAGTAGCCAACTATGGCATGAATTAAAGCTGAGGCTATAGCTGCACTAGAGCCAACTCCTAATTTTCTACCCTGCAGATAAAAATCAGAAGTATCTATTGTGAATCTTGTCATCTTGGGTCTGACCTTTGTCATTAAAACAGAGCATTCCAAAAATAAGCCCAACTCTTGGGGGTCTTTTTCTATCCATTCAATCTTATATTTATTATTAACCTTAAAGGTGAAAGTTTGATGTGAAGGCAAACAGTAAAGAGTATTATTAGAGTCATCAGTCTCCTCTATATGGATTAAAGCTCTCTGTTTCGTAGATAATATAGTTGCTAGTGACCCATTAAGAGCTAAATACTCTCCCGAAAGAAAAACTTTACCGGGTGCTGAGGATTTAAC
>CAZLQT010000112.1:0-1572 GCA_964561815.1 uncultured Woeseia sp. | reverse complement strand
CGTGGCTAATCAAGAAAATGAATCAATAGAGCCGAGTTTCATTGAATCTGTTGAAAAAGCTCTTAGGGATGATCAGGCTCTAGTCAAATCCTATGAGGGTAACCAAGGCATTCTTTTTAAACTTAATCTTGGAGATAAAAACTATCTCATTAAACGAGCAAATAAATCAAACGTCTTCTTAAGATACTTTAATCAAAGAACTCTTAATCGAGAATTAGAAATATACAAAAAACTTAAAGGCATTGATGGGATTCCCAATTGTTTTGGAATGACTGCGAGAGGCGAACTTATTCTAGAATATATTGAGGGACAATCCTATCGTGACAAACAATATGAATTAGCAGGTGATGAATCATTCTTTCAAAAACTATTAGATCTAATATTAAACATGCATAACGAGGGCGTAGCCCATGGTGATCTCAAAAGAAAAGATAATATCCTTGTTAATAAGGATAATGAACCGTTCTTAATAGATTTTGGCACTGGAATTTCCATTGATAAGCCCAAAGGCCAAATAAGAAGACCTATCTTTCGTTTTTTGAAATCAACTGATCTAAATGCCTGGGTCAAGCACAAATACAACAGGAACTATGATGGTATAAGTGAAGATGATAGACAATATTACTCTCCTACACTTATAGAAAAGTGTTATAGAATTATAAGAAAGATATTTGTCAAATACGGATAGTAAGAAGAAAGATGATGCTTGAACCTCCATTGCTTTATTACTGGGTTATACCACTCATAATTTGGTCGGCCTGTTGGAAACTTGTTGCTCTCTGGAAAGCTGCTAGGAACAGACAATTAGCTTGGTTTATTGTTCTAGCGATTTTTAATACAGCAGGGATGCTCCCAATTCTCTATATCTACTTTTACCAAAAAGATAAGTCTAAATTCTCTTAATAGACAACTAGCTAATTAATTCCTTTGCTTTCTCAACAACGATGTCTTTGTCGAGGGTGACTGGCTTCAGCCCATGTTGGATGTGCTGAAAGAGAAAAAGGACGTCGGAATGGTGGGCAACGTGCAGAGATTAGTCCGTAACGGACGATACGACCACATGGGAGTCGTTTTCGCCCCTCAAGGCAATCCAAGGCATTATGGGCAAGGTTTCTTGCATCGTCCCTTTAAGGGCGAGGTTCGAGAATGGAGTGCCGTTACAGCGGCCTGTTGCGCATGTCGTCGGGAGGTCTTCCTTGAACTGGGAGGTTTTGACGAGATTTACCTTAATGGGTGTGAAGACGTGGATCTATGCCTTCGGATGCAGAAGCAGGGCTTGCGGCACTTTGTCGTTCACGATAGTGTGGTCCTGCATGTAAAGGGAGGTACGGAAGGGCGTAAGGTGCACAATGATCGCAATGCCCAAATTCTCTTGGATAGGTGGGGAGATGAAGTCCGTTCGGATCAAGCCGTTCGAGATCAGATTTTGCATGCCTGCACATACCTTTGGCGAGGATTGACGCGACCATGGTCATGCCATGCGGGGAAATTATTGGAGGCTCTCTTGCTGGTTCTTCGCTTCAAGATGTTAAAAACGTGAAATTCTCAGATTTTCCCTTTTGCGTAGGCGAG
>CAZLQT010000111.1:0-1608 GCA_964561815.1 uncultured Woeseia sp. | reverse complement strand
TAGTTGCTCCCGCAGAAATGCCACAGAATATACCTTCTTTTTTTGCTAGATCTTTAGCTGTTTCTATGGAGGCTTCATCATTGACAGTAACAATGTCATCGATTACTCCCTTTTCGAGAATGGCCGGAATAAAATCTGGGGTCCACCCCTGTATCTTATGAGGTTGCCATTCATTTTCAGACAATAAAGGGGCTAATTCTGGTTCAACGCCAACGATTTTTATTTCTGGTCTCTCTGCTTTGAGAACCTCTCCCACTCCAGTGATAGTTCCGCCAGTGCCCCATCCGCTTACAAAATAATCTAATTTCTTGTTCTTAAAGTCACTGATAATCTCTACCGCTGTCGTTTTACGATGATAATCCGGATTTGCAGGATTTTGAAATTGGTCAGCCAGGAACCATCCGTGCTTTTCTGCCAACTCTTTAGCCCTGTTCACCATTCCTGTTCCGCGCTCTTCAGCTGGGGTGAGGATAACTTTTGCACCCAAAGCTTTCATAATTTTTCTTCGTTCAATAGAAAAGGTCTCCACCATAGTAGCTACAAATGGATAGCCTCTAGCAGCAGAGACCATAGCCAATGCTATGCCCGTGTTACCTGAGGTCGCTTCAACTACAGTTTGTCCCGGGCTTAATTTTCCTGATTTTTCAGCGTCACTGATGATCGCTATGGCCAATCGATCTTTGACAGAACCTAAAGGATTGAATGCTTCACACTTAACAAAGATATTTTGATCTTTGGGCCCCATCTTATTGATTTTGACCACTGGTGTTTTACCAATTGTCTCAATTATGTCGTTATAGATCATATTGTGTTTTAGTCCTTTTGAAGCAATGTTATTAAGGTGTATTTGGAGATATTTTAATCCCATTCTGTTTAATCGCTTAGACTTTTTAGATCTATATAAATAATTATTTATTTGGTTTTCCAAGATCGCTTTATCGGATAATACGACTATCAAAATGAACGGCGTATCAAAAAGATCGGTAATTATAGAACCACCATTTATGTTTAAAAGTGGATTTGTGTTTAATGATCCCATTACCATTGCTTACGAGACCCTGGGAACTCTGAATGCAGAGAAAAATAATGGAATACTCGTCACAACTGGTTTATCGCCTTCGGCTCATATTGCATCGTCTGAAGCCGATAGCAGCCCAGGTTGGTGGGAGAGCATTGTAGGCAGTGACAAACCCATTGATACAAACAAGTATTTTGTTATTTGCGTTAACTCCTTGGGCAGTTGTTTTGGTTCATCGGGGCCTGCAAGCAAGAATCCAAAATCGGAAAAAAAATACAGGCTGAGTTTTCCAGAAATAGGGATTGAAGACATTGCTTCTACAATTAAGCCAGTAATTGACGCTCTTGGCATAGAAACGCTTAAAGCAATTGTAGGTCCCTCCATGGGAGGCATGACCGCATTGAGTTTAATCAAGCAGTATCCAAGTATTTCAAATGATCTCGTCTTAATTTCAGCTGCATCCTCATCCAGACCTTTTTCTATCGCTCTTAGATCTTTGCAACGATCTATGATTACCTCTGATCCTCAGTGGCAAGAAGGCAACTATAAGCAAGATGATCTTCCTCTTGAGGGAATGAAGCATGCTCGGT
>CAZLQT010000110.1:0-1609 GCA_964561815.1 uncultured Woeseia sp. | reverse complement strand
TAGGTCCAATAGTTCTAGTTTGTCCTAAATTATATACATATTTTTCTCTCAACTGCCCTATCTCTTGGCTAAAGTTTTCTTGATTATCAATCATTCCTTCTATGACCCTGGGTAGGGATTTAATATCGTGTGGTGAGATGATTTTCCCTATCTTTGTTCTTATACTTGATTCCAAAGGCTCTATATTTAGTCTCTCCCAATCTGGATTTCTAACCCTAGGAAGCACATCGATAAATGCGACTGGTTTTCCAAGACCTAATGCGTATTCGATTGCTATCCCTGACCAATCAGAGATTAATAGATCTGATGTAAATAAAGAATCGTTCTCTCCCATCTCTAGCACCAGATTAAAATTTTCATGGCCTTGAAATTCATTCTTCAGTTGCTCTATAACCTCAGGAGTCCTTTTTGATGTTTCATAATGCGGTCTAATGGTGAGCACATAACCTGCATTAAGAAGAGTTTCACACAATTCAATCCCCGCTATATTTAAAATACTGTTCTCACCCCAAGTCGGAGCAATCAAGATTTCTCGACTTGGAGTTTCTTTTAAATATTGCAATTCCATCAACTCTTCTAACCTGTGATACCCATAAGCGATTAAGTTTTTGGCCGGTAATTTATAGTAATTTTCCCTCACCCTTATTTCTTTCATCTGATGAGGGCCGGCACATAATAAGCTATCGTAATTATCGAAAGATTCAGCATTATCAACCATATGGGTGCTAGTTAAGCTGTGAAAGAGGTAGACATAATGAACATTATTTATTGATCGTTTAAGTTCAAAATTATCTAAATCCATCATTGTCAGCACGCAAAGAGCGGAATCAAGATATTGAAAAAATAAAATCCTGAAGATACCAGTGCCAATAAAATATGTTGTGAGTTTATTATCTTTTAATCTCAAACCAGGATCATTGGGGTCCGAGGAAACGTATGTGATCTTGTCATCGTAATTATCCAGCATCCCCTCAATAAGAGGCCTAAAATGATGCCAATCTTGGCCACTTTCAGAATAAAAAACGAGCTGTTTATCATTAGCTGGAGCTTTCTTAAAAGATCGATACCCACCCAAAGCTTTTAAAAATCTGTTCAACTTAAATATATTTCAGGATTATTCCTTAGTGTCATCCTTACTTGAGAAGAAAGATTTTAACTTATACCAATAAGACTTTATAACCAGACCGAGTGTGGCAAACATCCCAACTATTGCTGAGATAAGCATTCCGCCTGTACTTGGATCGAGGTAGGCGTAGGCAGAAGATCCATACAACATTGAAAAAAAACAAATTAATATCTTATTCTGTCTTTTCATTTTGACCCTCCCGGTCAATGGTTATCGTTATTATAAGAAATATATTGGCTTATCCCAACCCTAGCTTTCCCGTCTTTGGATTTCTGGATATACAATTTGTTTTGCGCGTTGTAGATGAGTGTAATCATCTATCTCAGCCCACACTAAGTCAGGTATCAATAAACAGTCAATATTGTTATTTTTAGCACAGCTAACTAGGGCATCAGTTTCGTAGTCAATCAATAATGATTTTTTAAACTCACTCGTTGAAAAATCTATCATGGCAGTAAATAAAGATTGGCTGATTTTTGAAAT
>CAZLQT010000109.1:0-1799 GCA_964561815.1 uncultured Woeseia sp. | reverse complement strand
ACCCTTGGTCTTGCTGAAGCTTATAATATGCATAAAGATCAAAATAAACACTGCTTGCTTGACCTGGCTCATCATTCCATAGGTCTTGATGAGCAATAACAAATGAGGCGCCAGGTGCGCCATGAAGGCACTTGTTAGCACTGGCAGCAACGGCAGCTAGATTTATCGCGTTTGCTTGAATCTCCTCAGCACCAAAGCTACTTACAGCATCTAAAAAAAGATTAATATCATAGTCCTTGCATAGTTGACCTACAGAATTTAAAGAATTTAAACGTCCTGTTGTTGTCTCATGATGAACTAAAGTCATATTGCTTATTTCCTTATCAGATTTTAATTGATTCTCTACTCTCGCAAGATCAATCTTTTTATCTAGATCAAAATCTATTACATCGAAGGGTTTTTTATAGGCATCCAGGATTTTCTCCATGCGCTGCCCATATACCCCATTGCTAATGGCTAAAGTTTTACCCTGATTGATAAATGAAGAAATCATGGCTTCAACAGCTCCTGTTCCTGAACTAGATAAAAGCACAGCTTTAAATTTATCAAAAGAAGGATAGACTTTAATTAATCTTTCATTAATGGATTGTACAAGTTCACCAAATTCAATCTCTCTGTGACAAACATCTTCATTCATCATTGCCTGTTTAACCGATTGACTTAAATTAACGGGACCCGGGTTAAGTAAAATATTCTTTTTAGTATTACTCATTAATGGCAATCCCCTAAATAAGTTCTGAATCTATGTGCAACCTCATAAGGTTTTATATTTGGCCTAGGTAAGTCACTTTTTACACCGCTCAGTATAGGAAAATGAATAAAAGTTGTCCCTTCATCTCGTAGATTAAGTGTTTCTTGGAGTTGATGCAATGAATTGGTAGAAATTGCTCTTGTATAATTGGAAGCCAGCGCAATATTCTTGAAATCAACAAATTTGGAAACTGTCTTCTGTGAGCCGGTGGATTCATAAGTACCATTATCTAAAACAAGATGTAATAAATTTTTTGGAGCTTCATAACCAACAGAAGTTAATGCTCCGAGTCTCATCAATAAAGCTCCATCACCATCGATCACAATCACACGATTGTTAGGTTTTGATAAAGCTAAACCTAAACCAATATCAATCGCGCAACCCATTGAGCCAACCATGTAAAAGTTATTAGGCTGATCTTTCAAGCTAAACAACTCTCTCCCAGTGTACCCTGTGGTAGCAATTAATAAGTCCTGATCAGACGTATGATCCAGTATCGATAAGAGAACCTCTTCTCGAGTTACGCCATCGGCTTCATAAATATTATCCCGAATAATTTGATCCTCTTTAACATTCTCAGTTTCAACGGTTTGCAACTCATAGGGCTCCACAGTACCTTGCTTCATAACCATTACAAAAGAACATTTATCTTGATGAATGCTCGCGGATGCTTTCTCTAGTTTGAGATCTAATTCTTCATTGGTTTCAGGAAACCAATCCCATTGCAAGCCCATAAGCTCCAATAAATCTGTGGTTATTTTTCCCATTAGTTGATGTTGGGGTTCATCCGCTGGAGCATTCGGGTCGCCTCTAAGGGTCACAATTATTAAAACCGGTATCTTAAACGTCTGAAGCAATGAAGTAATTGGGTTTACTGTATTACCTAGCCCAGAATTTTGTAGCATAACCACTGGACTGCGCCCACCTAAATAAGACCCTGCAGCTATGCCTATTGCATCCCCTTCACTGGCTGCCGGTATATAACTTACATCCTCCGAATCAATAATATAATTAATAAATGGTTTCAAATAAGAGCAAGGAACACCGC
>CAZLQT010000108.1:0-1921 GCA_964561815.1 uncultured Woeseia sp. | reverse complement strand
GAGGTCTTGCATTAAATGGTGCTGAGATTATTTACAGATCTCAGTACCCAGAACCGTGGATGGGAAATAAAATGAACCAGATACAAAACCAATCTCATGCAATCTTCAATACCTGCTATGTGGTAGCTCCAAATATTGGAGGAATCTATATGCCCGGGATGGATGATTTCAAAATGAGCAATGGTCGAAGCCAAATAATTGACTATCGTGGTCAAATCATTTCTGAGTATCTTAGCGGGGGTGAAGCGCTTGTTAGCGGTATCATCAATATCGATGGGCTTAGAGACTTTCGTGTTCGAGGGCAATGGCAGAATTTAGCAAAAGACATGAGAGTTGAGGAATACAAAGTCATTTATGATGCGATGATGTCTAAGGGTGGGATATACCCAAGAAACCTTTGTATGGATGAGCCTCCATTTACAGAAGAAAATCAGTTAGAGCTTGTTAAACACCAAGTCAACAAAATGATTGAAATGGGGGTCTATACTGCTCCAGACGATTGGGAACCTTATGAGGTGAGTGAATCAGTTCAAAGTCGGATTGATAAAGCAAAAGAAATTAGTTAATAATTAACCATGTTTTGGAGACTTATCAACCCAATTACGATTGCAATATCAAAGTCATTTCTGCATGGATTAATAAGCGCAAATATACTTGTCTTAAATTTCAAAGGGGTAAAGACTGGTAAGAATTATTCCATCCCTGTGAGTTATCTCGAAAATCCTGAAGGTAGGCTTAGCTGCGTGACAGATCGACCATTTATTTGGTGGAGAAACCTAGTCAATTTAGAAAAGATAAAAGTTTTTTATAAAGGCAATATGATTGAGGCTGAAATTAATATTGAGTCTAAAGATAATCAAATAATTGCCGATCGATTAGAATCTTTATGTTCACACAGCAGGATTGATGGTTTTTTTGCCGAAGTTGGTTATAAAAACGGCAAACCGATAAGACAAGATGTTGAAAAATCAGCAGCAAATATGGTTTTAATTCAACTAGGAATTGATAAATCTTAAGTTTACTGCTTCCTTTCTTGGGACATTTAATTGATCTAACGGGTGAGGTAAATTAACCGCTTCGTTTATTTTCTTAGGCTCTCTAGCAAATGACATTTCTATTGCTCTAGGATTACCTTGCTCATCAATTCTATTATTGTTTGGATGAATATGAACTAATTCAAGCTCAAAAGCGTCAATGAAGCTTCTTATTTCATCAATATGTTCTGAAACCTTATGAAACTCGATAACCATCCCTGATAAAAGTGCTGAATTTACAATTATTTCATCAAGGATTTGATACTCATAGCCCTCTATATCTATTTTTAAGAAAATGGGTTCGCCTTTAATTCGCTGTATTGTTTTTTTTAAATTAGTGGCGCCATCTTCTTCAGAACCAATCTTTTCAAAAAATAGAACTGCTCTATCTTTAAAAAAGCTTAGAAAATTCTTATAGGTCGTTACGGCGTTATAAGGTGCGCTGAATCTACCAATCAAAACACTTAAAAATCTTTTGATGAAAAACTTTGGCCAAAAAGCACCTCTTACAGTGTGGTCATAGGCATGAATTTCAATAGCTTTATTAGAGATAAAATCTTCTTCGAATTGCCAATTCTTACCAATACCCATGGAGATAAGAGCTTCAGTTTTTTCTATTGATGCTGACTCTATTAGATAGCCCCCGTCGTTATCGCCTCCAATCCTTGATAAATTGAATTCACCCAGAGGTTTAAAGTTAGATGGGAACATCTATTTTTTTGATTTTGCGGTGTATGTACCTTTTTTTATTAATTTTTTAATGGTCTTTTTAAATACCTTTCCTGCGTCATCGTGGTTCATTGGAGGAAGATTCTTTGGCCAGATTTCTTGGTCATACATCTTGCTAAAGATTTCAGTTTTAAGGTAGGGAATCCAATTTTGGAAGC
>CAZLQT010000107.1:0-2082 GCA_964561815.1 uncultured Woeseia sp. | reverse complement strand
GCCCATAGAATCCAACATAAAAACTAAATCCTCAGTAACTATATTTCCACTGGCACCCGGTGCAAAAGGACATCCCCCAATACCACCAAGTGATGAATCCAGAGTGGTGATTCCCTCCTCGATGGAGGCTAAAGCATTCGCTAAACCCAAGCCTCTGGTGTTATGTAAATGCATACTGGTTAGATTGTGATCACCGACCTCACTTTTAAGTAACCCAATCAGTCTTTTAATTTGCATGGGATTGGCGTAACCGGTTGTATCAGATAAGCCGACTTCATCACAGCCTAATTCCATCATTTGTGCACCTAGAGACACAACAACCTTTTCTGAAACTTTACCCTCTAAGGTGCAACCAAAAGCAGTAGACAAATTGCCTTCAAACTCGGGTCTTTTGTCTTCATCAAGAGATTTGATGTATTCGGCTATTTTTTTTATCTCAGCTAGAACCTCTTCATGACTCTTATTCAAATTGGCTTTGCTGTGGGTTTCACTGACCGATAAAGGAAGACACATTTTGTCCACCCCGGCATCGATTGCATTTTTTGCGCCCTTAAAATTAGGCACTAAGGCTGCAACAGTAAGGTTTGGTAGGCTTTTTGCGTATTGCACAATTTCTGCAGTGTCTGCCATCTGTGGCAATAAATCTGGGCGTACGAACGAACCCACCTCAATCTCTCTAACCCCGGCCTCAGATTCAGCTTTTATCCACTTTTTCTTGTCATCGGTCGACATAATAGAATCTATGCTTTGGAGACCGTCTCTAGGTCCAACTTCACTTACTAATATATCTATCTCAGCCACATCATCCTCTTTTTATCTTAACGGTGCTTTTTTATTATAAACATTTTCTCTCAGCTAGATTATCAATGCCGAGTGCTTCTTCCATAATGAAGAATATATCTGTGTTATCCATCACTCCACCTATATTTTCTGCCCCAGGCCCATAGGCGAATACGGGAATCATTGTTCCTGTGTGAGTTCCTAGTCCAACTGCTGTGTTCCATGAAATTTTCATTTTGTTTCTAGGCTGAGGGTTTCTTTCCCAGGTATCTGTTTCTATAAGAAGCCCGCCTGTTTCATGATCTGAGAGGACTATTACGAGAGTATCTTGATTTGACTCTGCAAACTTCAGAGCTCTGTCCACAACCCGACTGAATTCATCCATCTCTTTGTACACACCATCAAAATTATTGTCGTGACCCTCCCAATCTATTTGTGAGCCTTCTGCCATTATGAAAAAACCAGTGCAATTATTTGAAATCATCTTGTTAGATTGCTCCAATGAAAAATCAAGCATTTCTAGTAGATCAGGTTCGCTTTCTTCACGGATAAACCCCTCTTTCGAGAATAATCCAAAAATTCTTTTTGACGGGTCTAATTGAAAATTAATTAAGTCAGATCTAGATCCTAGGTATGCTTCTTCCTCTTTTATCAGAGTGAGAATATCCAAGTCATCTTCTCGTTGGCCACCTAGATCTTCAGGGATAAAAAAATCTCTTCCTCCACCGAGCGAAATAAAATTATTGGATCTAAATAACTGTTCAGCTATTTGATCTGTGTTGTCTCTTGACTCATTGTGAACCACAAATGCAGCTGGTGTTGCATGGGTAATTTCAGATGTTGCAACTAAACTTGTCACGTATCCTTTCTCATGCAACATTTCCGTTATATTTTTTACCACCTCTTTATCCTTATTAACTCCCAAATATCCATTAACAGTTTTAATGCCTGAGCTATAAGCAGTAGCAGAGGCAGCCGAATCAGTAATTAATGTGTTGATGGCATGAGTTTTAATCAAACCTGTGTAGGGAAATTTATCAAAGGCCGAAGTATAATTCGGGCCTCCCTTGGCAATTCTGTAGGCAGTTATTTGATTAATTCCCATGCCGTCACCAATTAAAAGAATGATATTTTTAGCTTTCCTGTCTACTGCTTTTAATTCTTTTTTTGTAACGTTCTGGTCAAAATTAATCTCAATTTCTTGGGTGTCTTTTTTGGGGACTACGATGATAAATGGTGCAATTTGTATCAAAGCAACGATCGTTAAGACAGAGGTAATCAGAATAATGGATAGGTATTTTA
>CAZLQT010000106.1:0-2127 GCA_964561815.1 uncultured Woeseia sp. | reverse complement strand
CAAACTGACCAGCCGCGAAAGAATAATTTATATCAACTTTATGCACAGGTCTTTCGTCTTCTCTTGATCCTTTGACCGTGGATGAAGACCCCATCAAAAAACTACCTGGTTGTATAATCACCATTAAAGGACAATGCTCGCAATCCTTTATAGGGGTAATCTGGTGAGTCAGATCTTTGGCGAACACTTCTGTAGTCAAACAATAGAACAAGCTAAGGAGAAGAATCAATTTGCCTTGAACTGAATCAATTGGGCCTTCAAAAAGCTTCATATTATTAGTCTGTTATATAGTCAATAAGATCTTTATAGCTTACCGGTTCCTTGTCATGAGATCCAACTAAAGACTCTATTGGTATAGTGAATTTGATAATGGCTTTATTCAGAGATATAGCAGAATGATAGGGCACAACATTTGGGCCTCTCTTGGTGCCAGATCTTTTATCACGGGCAATACCGCTGACATACAAATCGCCAGCGTAAAGCATTTTTTTATTATCTATTACGGCAATTACCATGTCCTCAACATGTCCGTTTAAAACTGGATACACAGTGATTGGTTGCAAATTGTCTTCTATTAAATAACCTAGATCTGGAGTTACGCCTATGATTTTCTCTGTTCCTTTTTTGAAACTCCTGTCAAGTGCATCAATAACGATGGATGATTTTGGTCTATTAATTTGCATGCTATAGAATTCCCTTGCAGTTTCGTGAACGACTAAAGCTGCGCCTGCAGCTACATAGGGACGAACTCCGCCTCCATGATCATTATGATGATGGGTTGAAATTAAATGTGTTATGGGCTTTTTGGGGTATTTCTTCTTGGCCCACTTGATCACCTCTTCTCCTTTTAAGTCATTCATTCCAGGCTCAATCACAACCAATCCATTGCTTTGTTCGACCACCATCGTATATATTCCGTCGAGTGGTTTAGCGGATAATAAATAAATCCCATCATCCAATTTCAGAGTATTAAGTTGTGGTCGACTTGCTCCGGAGAGGGTAAACATTCTAAGCGTCTGACTGAGTGTCTTACCGCGTTTCGCTGAATTCTCGTCATGAACATAGGTCACGCCATTAGGAGGTAAAAAATGATCAGATGAATACTGAGGATTAATTTCAATTTTTTTTCTAGTAATCTCTAATCGGGGAGCCCCACCTTGTGACATCCTCACTTTCATTGGAAACAAAACACCATCGTAAGATTGCCAATCATCATATTTTACTTCGAGTTCTATATCCCCATAAATCACATCCCATTCCATGGTTTTAAGTTTATCTATCCTTGATGTTTCTGGGTTTATAAAAAAGGTAATTGGATGAACATCATTTTTTATGGTCAACTGCATGTAACCTGACTCATCGATCTGAGTGTTTTTCTGCCACCTTTTAAACCAGTCAGGATCATTAACGGTTTTATTAATCATTTCTGGGTAAAAAGTTTTTTTACTGGCTTGGTCTTCCCATTTCTTAGAGGCAATTAGAGTTCTTTTACCACTTTGCCTAACTCTATCTATAGTTACCGGCATTACTTCATCTTCTTTATACCTCCAGCCATTCTCCACATTTGCTTTAATTGTTTGATCTAATATCAAGTTCGAATTTTTCAATGCTTCCTTAATTAATATGTGAGGATTTAATAACCTTTCAGTTCTCATCGCTGCTGCAGATTTATCAGAGGAAAGAGGCTTATCTTTTTCCTTAACTATTCCCATAATGTCATTTTCACTTACATAACCCTCTTCGCCAAGAAGAAGAGTTTTAATTTCATTTTCAAAATAACCCCCCTCTCTTGCTGCAACTAAATTGATCAAGCCGATCCTGACAAACTGTTGCTCGAGATTATGAGAGGTTCTATAAATTGGTGCTGATATTCTAAACATTCCTATACCTGGTTCCGGGTTCTGTCCCATAATGTATTCATCTCGTTCGCTTTCAATCTTATATCCCTTTAACTGTTGAATAACATCAGAGCCGCCTAATCCAACTAAAGCTAAAGATAAAGGGTCTTCGTCATGATTTGCAGAAGAATGGGCATAGGCATTCAATGTAAAAAAAGATAGAAAAAGTATAGTGATCTTTGAAATAGCTACTCTCATAAATTTCCCTTTATTATTTAGGTTTAGCATA
>CAZLQT010000105.1:1101-2162 GCA_964561815.1 uncultured Woeseia sp. | reverse complement strand
AGCTCTAAATAGTGGGGTACTATTTGCTCTATTGGGTGTCTTTTCTTTCATGCAAATAAAGTTTAAATAATTGAAATCACTTCTTAAAAACGACAAAATTTTAGTATGAACGTTAACCCGAGATACAAAGTCTTGTTTGATCCCATAAAGATAGGGCCAAAGACAGCAAAAAATAGATTTTATCAAGTTCCTCATGCTATGGGCTCAGGTAACGACATGCCTAACACAAGAGCTGCTCAAAGAGGCATTAAGGCGGAGGGTGGTTGGAGCGTTATTAACACAGGTTATTGTTCTATTCATCCCAGCTCAGATGATAGGCCTCTTCCGTTTGCAAGATTATGGTCCGATAAAGATATTGCTTCTCATGTCCCTATGGTGGATGCAGTGCATGAACACGATGCACTTGCAGGTATTGAATTCTTTCATGGAGGAGCTTATACAGCTAACAGGCATACACGTCTGCCTCCAATTTCTCCATCGGGAATACAAGAGAAAGTTAGTGAACTTGTGGATATGCATCTTACAGGACCAAGAGTAATGGACAAGAAAGACATTAAAGATTTGATTCAATGGCATTTGGATGCAACGGAACGAGCCATTCAGGCTGGTTTTGATATTATATATTGTTATGCAGGAATGGGGTTCCTGCCTTATCATTTTCTACACCCCACATTCAACAATCGATCGGATGAATACGGAGGAAGTCTAGAAAATCGTTCCAGGTTAATGAGAGAACTGATCACTGAGATGAAAACACTGGCCGGTGATAGAGCAGCAATTGCTGTTCGAATTTCAACGGATGAGCTATTAAGCTTTAAAAGTGAATCCAGTAAGAGCGAAGCTCATGAATTCTTTGAGTTAAATGGCGAATTACCTGATCTTTGGGATATAAAATTATCCAAATGGTCCAAAGAATGCCCAAGCAGTAGATTTTCAGAACCAGGTCATATGGAGCCTTATAACGGTTTTGTAAAACAACTTACTTCTAAGCCAGTTGTAGGAGTAGGGTGGTTCACTTCACCAGATAACATGGTTAGCCAGATTAACAGAGGAATTCTTGA
>CAZLQT010000105.1:0-1091 GCA_964561815.1 uncultured Woeseia sp. | reverse complement strand
CCTTCCTAATAAAATATTGGAAGGTAATGAAGACGATATCAGAGAATGTATTGGTTGTAATATCTGTGCCTCATGCTACAACCAAGGTATACCTGTTCGGTGCACACAGAATCCATCGATGGGTGAAGAATGGAGAAGAGGTTGGCATCCAGAGAAAATAAAACCCAAATCTTCTGATGATTCAGTTTTAGTTATTGGTGGAGGGCCAGCCGGGTTGGAAGCAACTTTATCACTGGCCAGAAGAGGGTATTCGGTAGCCATCGCTGATTCAGAGAAAGAACTGGGGGGACGAATCAATAAAGAGTCAATGCTTCCCGGTATGTCTCCATACAAAAGAGTAACTGATTATCGAGTCAGTCAAATTAATCAATTGGATAATGTTGATATATACCTAGAAAACACATTGAATGTAGATGATGTTTTGGAATTGGGATTCAATCATGTGGTAACAGCTACAGGTTCGTTTTGGCAACCGTCAATCATGGATGAAAAAGCAGCGCCGATAGCGATAACCAAGACAAATAGTATTTTTACTCCCGAGGATATCTTGACGGGTTGTGAGCTAAAATCACCGGTGCTAATATTCGATTTTGATTATTATTACATGGGTGGACTTTTGGCTGAATACATAAAAGATTTAGGTCATAAAGTAACTATTATCACGCCCTTTGAAAAAGTATCTCCATGGAGTTTTAACAGTAATGAGGTCACTGAAATTAAGCTGAGACTGTTAGAGAAAGGCATTAAAGTGATCACTGATCATCGCATTATAGAGATAGAAGAATCATCGGTGAGAATCAATCATCAGGTAAGCAATGAGCAAAAAGATATTGCTAGGGCTTCACTCGTGCTCGTGGGGAATAGAAAACAGAACGATTCGCTTTATAAATCACTTAACTCAAATCAGGAAGCTATAAAACAATCGGGAATCAAATCGCTAAATAATATTGGTGATTCTAATGCACCAGGGGCAGTTGTTCATGCTGTCTATGCTGGTCACCTTTATGCCAATACATTTGATCAAGAAGATGATGATACTAGCGATGAATTCAAACTTGAGTACCCTGTAATTCAGTAATTAATAATATAAA
>CAZLQT010000104.1:0-2185 GCA_964561815.1 uncultured Woeseia sp. | reverse complement strand
ATTGCAGGCTTTCTTTACTACATGATGACTTTACTTATAAATAGAATAAAAGAGACATAAAGCCGATGCCAAAAGTAATTCGTTTACATCAACCGATAGGCGTAGATGGGCTTCAGATGGATGACATCCCATTAACTGACCCCCCTGAGAACACTGTCAGGATTAGAGTCAGTGCCTGCTGTCTCAACTGGGGAGATGTCGATTACATGCAAGATAACTATACTGAAACACTTGCTGAACTCCCTGCAAGAATAGGCCATGATTCTGTGGGAGTGGTTGATGCTGTAGGCAATAATGTAGATCCATCGTGGATCGGTAAAAGAGTTTGTTCATTGCCATATTTCTCTGGCCCTTATGGAGAACATGGTGAATTTGCAATCATTAATCACAACTCAATTGTTGAAGCATACACAAGTTTTTCAAACATTGAGGCCGCATCAGTGATGGGACAGTATACGACTGCATACTTTGGTTTAATTAAGCAAGGAAATATAAATAAGGATAGCAAGATTTTAATATCAGCTGCTACTTCTAGTGCTGGGATCGCAGCAATAAAAATTGCCAATATGATTGGTGCAACCACTGTCTGTACCACTAGAAATAAAGACAATAAAAGTTTTTTAAATGAGATGGGTGCTAGCGAAGTGCTGATCTCAGAAGACGAAAACTTCCCATCGATGATCAGAGAAGTAACCAACGGTAATGGCGTAGATATTGTTTTTGATCCGATCAATGGACAGTTTTTTAATCAATACCTTTATTCACTGGCTGATAATGCAAGGATTATTCTTTATGGCGGTATAGATGATTCAACAGTAAAACTTGATCTCGAGACTCAGCTTGAACTGACAAAAAGAAATGCAACTTTGCGATTTTTTTCTGTTCAGAATTATGCAGATAAGATGGATGATGCAGTAAAATTTATTGAAAGTGGTTTTGATAAAGGAGATTTAATACCGGTCATTGACAAAACATTTGCTTTTGAAGATTTTCAAGATGCTTATGCCTATATGGCCTCAAAAAGGGACACTTACGGTAAAATTGTCCTAACCATTAATTAGCAACATTATCTTAATAATAAACAATGAGAAGCCTCAGTAAAAAAGAAGCAATCAATATCCAAGCAGGGAGCTCGATAAAAGCAACCGGAGGAGGGGGTAGCTTTGAATCAGGCGTTGAGGCCATTGAAATTTGTTATCAGCAAAATAAAGAGATCAGTCTCTTGTCTATGGATGAGATTGAGCCAGAGAATTACTATGTTTCAGTAGGAATAATTGGCGATCTTTCCGAAGAGGCAACCATTTCTGCTGAACAAGAAATCGAGTTAATGATGAATGCTGTAAAAAGCCTCGAGCTTCATTTGGGAATTGAATTTCATGGAATTATTTCACCTGAATTTGGCGGCATGACTGGAGCAGCAATGGCAGTAGCATGTTTATTGGACAAACCAGTCGTCGATTGCGATACCGCGGGCAGGGCTGTGCCATCGATGGAGCATTCGACATTCAATATCATGGACATTGATGCTTGCCCAGTATCTGTCGCCACTAAATATGGAGACACAGTCATTATTGAAAAAATTAAAAATGCAACAAGGCTTGAAGAATTACTGAGAAGCATGGCTGTAGCTTCAGGTTGTGTTGCAAATACATTTAATCCAATTAAAGGAAAATATTTAGCAGAAGCGACGATTAAAAATGCTTTATCTGGCTGTGAACAAATTGGGCAAGCTCGACAAGATTCATTGGAACAAGATCAAGACCCCATTCAATCTATTATTCAAGCCAGTAATGGATATAAACTATTTCATGGGGTTGTTAAGGAAACTGAAGTTAAGAGCCAAGGAGGCTTTACAGAAGGAGTGATTCATATTGATGGATTGGATCAGTTTGAAGGAGATACTTTCAGGCTGTGGTTTAAAAATGAACATCTGATTTCTTGGAAGAATGAGAAGCCATTTATAACTTGCCCCGATTTGTTGACTGTTATTGATCCAACCCAAGGCATGGCTATCTCAAATCCTGACTGTAAAGCGGGTGATGAAGTGTGTGTTTTAGGATTTAAATCAGACTTAATTTGGAGAACTCCCAGAGGCATTGAGCTATTAAGCCCAAGGTCTTTCGGGCGTGAAATTAATTTCACGCCAATTGAAGATATTGTCTAGTGATATTCTGCTCAATCCTTA
>CAZLQT010000103.1:0-2252 GCA_964561815.1 uncultured Woeseia sp. | reverse complement strand
CAACCGCCTAGAGGTGTATGGTATGGCATTACTAAGTGGGAGATTACTCTTGCAGAAATGTTGACAGATGAAGGTTATACCACCGGAATGTTTGGTAAATGGCATTTAGGGGATACGGAAGGCAGATACCCGACAGACCAAGGTTTTGATGAATGGAATGGAATTCCTAGATCATCAGACAGGGCATTCTGGCCAGATAGTAATAGCTTTCAAGCGGATGCACATCCAGATATGAAATTTGCACATGTCATGTCCTCATTTCGAGGTCAAAAACCAGAAGAGTTAGAAGTTTTTGATCGAGCAAAGCGAGCAACTATTGATAGAGAGATCACTGATCACGCAATTGATTTCATTAAGAGAAAAGCCAAATCAGACAAACCTTTTTTTGCATACCTTCCTTATACGCAAACACATGAACCTGTTGACCCACATCCTGATTTTTATGGAAAGACTGGCAATGGAAGCTTTGCAGATGTATTAGCTCAAACGGATGTCTATATTGGAGAGTTATTAGATACAATTGAAGAGCTTGGACTAAAAGAAGACACAATATTTATTTTTACTTCTGATAATGGTCGAGAAGGTGTCCCAAGATCATTTGGATTTACTGGACCATGGAGAAGTGGAATGTTTTCTCCATATGAAGGTTCTCTTAGAGTGCCTTTTCTCATAAGTTGGCCAGGCAAGATTCCTCAAAAGCAGGTGTCAAATGAGATGGTTCATCAGATTGATATTTTTCCAACAATTGCCAGCTTTATAGGAGCAGAAATTCCAAAAGATAGAATCATAGATGGTGTTGATCAGTCTGATTTCTTTATGGGTAATACAAATAAATCATCAAGAGAGTCACTTGTTATATATATTGGTAATGAGTTATTTGGCGCAAAGTGGAGAAACTGGAAGATTCTCTTAAAAGAATTGGACGAGGATGGTTACGGTGTTAAAAATATGGCATATCCTTCTGTCTATAACTTGATAGTAGATCCTAAAGAAGAAGTTCCTGAGCTCAATTATCTCAATGATACATGGGTAGATTTTCCACTCTATCAAGTGCTTGAGGATCATGAGTTATCGATTGAAAATGATCCTGGGTCTCCAGGTCCATAATAATCAACCCCCTAGGTTGAGGATTCGAGTTCTCGCGGGCTCGAAAGAAATCTGATAATCTTTAGGCATGAAAAAATTCCTTCTCATATCATTAGCTCTTTTGTTTTCAACAAACTTGAAACCTCAAGACCTGCCTCCAGATGGAAAATTCATTATGAAACATAAGAATGGCGAGACTTACCTCACTGGCGAAGTAAAAAATAATAAAAAACACGGAACCTGGGAATTTTTTTATGAGAGCGGTCAACTGCAAGCAAGAGAAAAATACAATGAAGGAAGACCTGTTGGTGTGTGGAAGACTTTTAGCCAAAATGGAAGGCTTTTGGAGCAAAATGATTTCAGAAGTATAAATCAAGGTGATTTAAACAGTCGAGGAAACCCTTATACTGGCGGCCCCCCAGGAATCAAATGAAAGAGATTATTATAATTTCGATGTTTTTAGTAATAACTCTCAGCAGTTGTACACGATCAATAAACCCAGAGTATGAACCATTTATAGAAGAACTTGAAAGGACAGAAAGAATATATGACTTAACCAACGCTAGTGATACCAATGTCTGCAGATTAGCAGAATTAGCTGATAAAGATATGAGATCAGGACAAATAAGAACAAGTGTTTCAGAAGGTGTTGATAAGGAGATTGAAAGAAGAGGTTTAGACTGTAGTAAGCCATTCCCACAATACGAAAGAAAACAAAGCGCGAAGGAGGATGAAAGCGCACTAATGGAATGGTTTGAAGAATTATTAAATGACGATTAAGAACATCAGTTTTTTGATGCTTGCAGCATTTTTATTTTTACCCAACCCTGTTGCTTTTGCTCAAGAAGAATATTGCTGGGTTTCTGGAGACAATTTTCATGATATTAAAGTAGCCGTTAGTAATGACTGCGAAGAAGGAGATCTATTATGGGTCGTTACCAATGGTAATCAACTGGATGAATGGAGCCTTGAGCAGACTATTGGGCAATACTGTGAATTTAATTCTGAAATTATTATTAGGAAAAGAAATAATGGAGGCCTGTATCTCCAGTGTATCCTCTATGACGAGAAGTCTAGAAAGAGAAGGACAAACAACTAAATCATGATAGAACAACCCAAAACCGGGATAGCCCTGGCGCTTGATGACTGGCGGGCACTGATTAATG
>CAZLQT010000102.1:0-2379 GCA_964561815.1 uncultured Woeseia sp. | reverse complement strand
CCCAAACATGCATAGATCTTCTATGTCCAGAGCTTCTTAAATGTAAAAATTCTAGCGAGCTGAAATGGAATTTAATCACGGCAAAATTTTTATATCCTTCGTTTAAATCTATATTTTCAGGATCAACATCAGCATCTCCTGGATCATCAATCTCTTTTCCTGGAGATTCTGAAACCGAATAACAAACCTTAGACATCTCTTGCGAATCTCTCCAAGCTAAATCAGCTATATTATCTTGGTGATGAGTATCTATTGATCCATGAAGTTTTAATTGAATCTTTAAACCTGGATCATAACCAAGCAAAGTTGCATCTGCATTCTGCAAAATATCTTTGATTTTTTTTGAGCGTGAATCCGAGTGTATTCTTAAAGTTCTGCTCTCAGGATCAAATGCTCTCAAAACAATGACTCTGCTGTTAATTTTTGAGTCTGAGGATGTAGAAAGAACAGGCGTATGAAATAAATTATGTCTATTCTCAATGGCATCCTCTAGGACTTTAAAAGATGTATGAAGAGTTTCCTCCAGCGTCTTATATTCTTCCAGTAAATCAAGCATAGAATTATTATGCATTAATTTTTTGGATCTAAATTCTTGAAACTTTCACCAAAAGCCTTCTGTTTAGCAGTTTTCCATTCAGAATAGTCTTCGTACATTTCTGAAGTTCTTAATGCCACCTCTTGTGAGGTTAGGCCTTCGTGATACCAATCGTGAAATTGCTCTTCAATAGTGATTGAATTGTTATCCCATTTTTTACTAGTTTGATTCATGCTTTACTCCTGACACATTTTTAAGTTTGCTGCTTTTTTAAGAAGTTTTCATTAAAAATCCTTTAATGTTGGTAGGATATTATTAAAAACAAAGGACGATTTTAAGTCCCTTAATATTTAACTTAAACAGGAATTATTATGAATAAAATAAAATCAAACCTCTTAACTGTGTTTATCTGCTTTTTTGCTACCACTGCTATAGCTCAACCTGGGCTTAGTGTTTTTACCATAAATACAGACGATGCTACTGGCTATTTAAAATGGTTAACAGAAAGCACGCCCACTTTTGTAGATGCCTGGGGTGATTCAGTGGTTTCTTCTGGGATTTGTAGCCCTATATCTGGAGGCGAGGATGACGGCGATCATTATGTGTGGAATATTTCACCATCGATGACAGCAACGCTTGCGGCCAACGATAGAGCATTTAACGACGAAGCCAGTCTTAAAGCCATAAGCAAAATTTCTAAAAAACGAGAGATTAAAAGAAGAGATATTTATAACGTGGTTAAACCATCAAACAGCAGCTATAGTGCTGGGGTAACTCTTGCTCAATATAATCTCTTATCAAGACCCAATGATATGTCTAAGTATATTCAAACCATACAAGCTATGGAAAATGCTGCTTCTGAAAATGGTTTTGACGACATAGAATTTGTGGTTTTCGAGGGCTTTGGTGCTGGTGATTGGTCAAGAATGGCTATGGCTAGCATTCAAGCACCAAGTATAGAGAGATTAGGAGCTTTTATGGATGCTAGACAATCAGACTGGATGGCGGAGAGTATGTCAGCCTTTCCTTCAATGAGAACTCCCGTTCGTGATTGGTTCTTACTTTGCACGACTCTTTCGTCTGTAGAATAACCAAAAAATTACACTCTTTAAAAAAGGCCGCCTCAGGTGGCCTTTTTTCTATAGAATGATTAGATTATTTATTTGGATTGAGTAGATGAACAATAAGACATATCCCGAAGTTGGTGGCAAATCAGCAAAAAAAGCCTTGGTCCTTTTGGTAATTGTTTATGTCTTTAATTTTGTAGACCGACAAATTCTCTCGGTATTAGCAGAAGATATAAAAGCCGATCTAAATATTACCGATAGTGATTTAGGCTTCTTGTTTGGAACAGCATTTGCCGTCTTTTATTCAATTTTTGGGATCCCTCTAGGAAAGCTAGCTGATGTTTGGTCAAGAAAGAATTTACTCAGTATTGGTTTAGCTACATGGAGCATAATGACAGCTCTTTCAGGAACAGCAAAATCGTTCACAGCATTGTCAGCCTATAGAATTGGGGTGGGGATTGGGGAATCGAGTGCCAGTCCAGCTTCCTACTCAATCTTATCTGATTATTTTTCGCCAAAAGTAAGATCTACTATACTTTCAATATACTCTAGTGGAGTCTATCTAGGTGCAGGTATCGGCTTATTTTTAGGTGGGTGGATCGTTCAATTATGGAGTAATGCATTCCCGGATCCAACCATTGCTCCGTTAGGACTTAAAGGCTGGCAAGCCGCTTTTATGATAGTTGGGCTACCTGGGGTAATTTTATCTTTCTTTACTTGGGGAATTGTTGAACCTAAAAGAGGCGGCAGCGAAGGCATAGAGACACCTGAAGAAAA
>CAZLQT010000101.1:0-2463 GCA_964561815.1 uncultured Woeseia sp. | reverse complement strand
ATCTATCGATAGTTGCCTACCTAAATAATATAGAGTTTAATAAGCTTTTAACTAATAGATGTGGCTTTAGCTTACCGGAATGTTACCGTTGGAATTAATAATTAGAGCATTAGGCATTGTTTTTAGCTTGGGCATTCTTGCCCTTGCGATCGTGGTTGGAGGAGTGATTTTTATTTCTCTTGCCGGCGTGGTTGTTTTAATTGTGATTGGATTGTACATACGAAGCTTTTTTTATCGCAGAAAACAACATCCAGATAAAGGTTCTGATGAGACAGTGATTGATGCAGAATATACTATTTTAGACAACAAGGATTCAGATGATTGACCGTATAGATGAGTATAAGAATAAAAGAAAGAAACGACGGTTAAGAAAAGCTGCGTTTGCAATTCTTTTTATTGGTTTTTCTGTATTGCTCGCATGGTTCCTAGAGTCACAAGCAACCACAACCGTATTGCTGACAACTCACACAGAGATTAAATCTGATCTGCAAACAAATCCAGGTCTAACAGATGAAGGTGCCAAACGTGCAAAGGCGCTTCAGAAAATGCTCTCCTCTGTTGATGTTGTTTCTGGGATCGATGTGATTTTTGCTACACAACATAGAGCCACACAGGAAACGGCAGAACCTATATCAAGAAATCTCGATATTCCAATTACCATTGTTGATACCGAAGATGTCGAACAACTTATCTCTAATATTATAAGTAATCACAAAGGCGAGATTATCCTTGTGATCACTCCTCCAGAGGTTTTACCTGAATTAGTTGTTGAGCTTCAAGGAAGTAAAAATATAAATCCCTCATCACTTCAGGCCCTAGACCAGTTATTTGTTGTTACCGTTCCATGGTTTGGTAAAGTTAAAACCCTTCAATTGCAATACGGCATCTAGAAATAGTTATCTAAGACACAGGCTTTCTATTAAAATTAAAAACATGAAAAGAAAAAATAGCTATAACCTTCAAGACTTAATGGATTGCGCCAAAGAACTTCTCTTTGGGCCGGGCAATGCTAGGCTTCCTTTACCACCAATGTTGATGATTGACCGTATTACTCATATAAGTGATGAAGGTGGGGAGTACGGTAAAGGCGAGATTATTGCAGAGCTTGATATAAAAAAAGACGCTTGGTTTTTTGATTGTCATTTTTACGCTGATCCGGTTATGCCAGGTTCGTTGGGTGTTGATGCTATGTGGCAACTTATTGGTTTCTTTCTCGGATGGAGTGGCGGCCAAGGACGAGGTAGAGCCTTAGGTGGCGGTAAAATAAAATTTACCGGTCAAGTTACACCATCAACAAAATTAATCACTTATCATCTTCATATCAAACGAGTTATTAAATCCAAGTTAACCATGGGTATAGCCGACGCTACTCTGAAGGCCGACGATAAAATAATTTATACAGGCCAAGATCTAAGAGTAGGGCTTTTTACTGATCTAGCAGAGGTCGACGCATGAGAAGGGTTGTAGTCACAGGAATTGGAATCCTGAGCTCCATTGGTGTTAATAAAAACGAAGTTTTAGATTCGCTAAAGCAGAGTAAATCAGGGATAGAGTATCGCGAGGATTTTGCGGAAATGGGGCTTAAGAGCCAAATTGCTGGATCAATTAATGTCAATTTAGATGAACAAATTGATCGGAAATTAAAGCGTTTTATGAGTGATGGGATAGCCTTTAACTATCTTGCTATGAAAGAAGCTATAGAAGATTCAGGATTATCTGAGAGAGACATAAGCAGCGATAGAGTCGGTCTTATTATGGGCAATGGTGGAGGTTCTCCACAGACGGTTGTTTATGGCGCTGATTCACTCAGAGAAAAAGGCAAGGTCAGTCCTTTCTTGGTGACTCGATCTATGGCTAGCGGTAACTCCGGAGTATTGGGTACCGCGTTTAAAATTAAAGGTATTAATTATTCAATCAGTTCTGCCTGTGCAACCAGTGCACATTGTATAGGGAACGCAGCTGAACAAATTCAATTCGATAAACAGGACATGGTGTTTGCTGGAGCAGGAGATGAGGTTCATTGGGTTTTAGCTTCATTTTTTGACGGAATGAAAGCCTTATCAGCAGGATACAATGAAACTCCAGAAATTGCTTCAAGACCTTTTGATTCAAATAGGGACGGTTTTGTCATATCAGGCGGGGGAGGAGTCCTCCTTATGGAGGAATATGAACATGCCGTTTCTAGAGGAGCAAGGATTTATGGCGAATTAGTTGGTTATGGCGCATCATCAGACGGTTTTGATATGGTTCAGCCTTCAGGTGAAGGAGCAATAAGATGCATGCAACAGGCAATGAAGGATATAGATTCAATTGATTATTTAAATGCGCACGGAACCAGTACCCCAGTAGGAGATATGAAGGAGATTGAAGCTGTTCGAGGAGTCTTTGGTGATAACGTTCCTAAAATAACTTCAACAAAATCATTGACTGGTCATTCACTAGGTGTAGCTGGAGTTCATGAAG
>CAZLQT010000100.1:0-2474 GCA_964561815.1 uncultured Woeseia sp. | reverse complement strand
AACTTTGCCTTTGGATGATAATTATTCTATATTTTATTGATCAAGTGATAAATGCAATCTACTCAGAATGAGTATTTTAATTGAGATAACTTGATCAACAGATTATTTTTTAGGGGGAATAAATATGAAATTAATCTACAAAATGGCTGCTTTCTCAGTTGCTATTTCGATAATGCTATTTTCTGCAAATAGCGTTACTCATGCTCAAGAGGGCATGTTAGCAATAGAAGAAATAACAGTAACAGCCAGAAAAAAGGAAGAATCATTAGCTGATGCGCCCTACACTATCACGGCGCTAACATCACAACAAATAGAAATGAGAGGAATCAATCAACTCTCAGATGTTGTTGGCTACACACCTGGTTTTTTCTATTCAGATAACAATGTTGGGAAGAACAGTCGGACTCATAAAAGACTTATTTTTAGAGGCATGAACCCAAGGACAGATATACCAACGAGACAGGCTTCCACCATGTTTATTGATGGCGCAGCAACTGTTGGTGCTGAATTTGGAGGCATTGAAAATGTTGAACGTATCGAAGTATTAAAAGGTCCTCAGGGAGCTCATTTTGGACGAGCAACTTATACCGGTGCAATTAATATAGTCACCAAAGATCCAGGCGATGAATTTTCAGGGTCTATTAATTTCGAAGCTGGTAAATACGGCACACAAAGAGCTGGCATAGTTTTAGAAGGACCATTGGGCGATAGTTTAGGTTATCGTTTGACAACCAGCACCTATGATACAGACGGTATGTATCATAACGCTAATGTTGAAGGACAAAAACTAGGAGCACAATCAACTGATGACTTTGCCTTGACAGTTGTGTTTGAGCCTTCTGATCGTATAAAAGTTAAAGCTCGCTATCATTCATGGGAAGATAGTGATGGTCCTGATGCAGGTACTGCTTATGATTATAGAAGTGGTCGCCATAATTGTAGCCCAGGTGGAACGGTTGAAAGATGGGGCGCAGCACATATGGTTCCTTGGGATTTCGGTGCAGATAATGTGCCAGTTACAACAGTCTGTGGCAAGGTACCGGTACCAACTGCATCTGAAATTGGCCAAGACACTGGATCTGCTAGAGCACTAAATTTGTTAGCATTGAGAATTGATGAACACCTCTTCCCTATTGCTAATGGTGTAAGAGATGTTCCAGATTTTATGGTTCCAGATCACTTTGGAATGGAGAGGGAAGCTGAAGAATTAAGTATTGCTATTGATATTAATTTTGATAATGGCATGAATTTAAATATTATTACGGCAGACCATGAAAATGCTTATAGTAGTCATAACGATGTAGATCGAAGAGTAACTGAAGGACTCTACCTGCAAGGAATGGGCGGAGGAATGTTTGGATCTTGGGGTGCTAATCACCCAGCAGATGCCTCTGATCTAAGAATGAATTCAATGCAAGATAGTTCAATAGAATTCAGATTGAGTTCATCTCAGGATCAACAAATCCGATGGATGATTGGTTACAGTGATGTTGATATGGATTGGTTCACCCAAAATATTGGTTCTATGATTGTTTATTATCCAAATGATGGGCTTGATAACTCTACTTTGACAACCCCTGTTTGCTACAACCCATATTATTTATTCGGTGGTACCTTGGCAGGTAGTAATGTCTGTGGAAATTACGGAGATGTAACTTCCAATAATAATGACTTCAAGTGGGACACAGTGAATACGTCTTCGTATTACGCTTCCATTGAAGCTGATATTTCAGATAACTTAACACTAAGCCTTGATGTACGGAAACAAGATGATGATGTAACTTCAGGCGGTCTTGGTCCCTACACTGGAACTCCTAAAGTTGTAGGTTCGCCAATCAATGTTCAGCAAGCTAACTTCAAATCTACGCTCCCTAGAGTAATCCTAGATTATAAGCCTAATGATAGACAAACTGTTTATTTCAGTTATTCAGAAGGAACTTTACCGGGTTTGTTTAATCCTGCACTAGCATCACTCTCAGAGAGTCAACTAGCAGAAGTTAAAGCACAAACGGGTGGAGCAGGAGTTAAGATTGATGAAGAAACTTCTGAAAATATTGAATTTGGAATTAAAAGCAGCATCATGGATGGTCGAGGCTTTATTGCATTAGCTTTCTATCAAACTGACCTTGATAATGTGCATACTCCATTATTCTCAGTGGGATACACTGGCGATGATGGCTTGCCCGCAGTACTTAGTGGTAACACCACTTCTCAAGGCGGAAAAGCGGAGCTTTCAGGCATAGAGCTTGACGGCACTATCCTGCTTAATGATTTTTGGTCACTGGATTTTACTTTTGCAAAGAATGACAGTGAGATTAAATCAGGTTTCCAAAGTGCAGATACCTTTGATTTAATGGGAGACAGAAACGCTGTTATTGGTAATGAGTTTTCTCGATACCCTAAGAACAGTGGAAGTTTGTCTGCAAATTATTCGAAAGAGATTAATGCTGAAATGACAAGGTTCACAAGAATAG
>CAZLQT010000099.1:0-2504 GCA_964561815.1 uncultured Woeseia sp. | reverse complement strand
CTATTCTTGTGAACCTTGTCATTTCAGCATTAATCTCTTTCGAATAATTTGCAGATAAGCTTCCACTGTTCTTAGGGTATCGAGAAAACTCATTACCTAAAACAGCATTTCTATTTCCCATCAAATCAAAGGTATCGGCGCTTTGAAAACCATCTTTAATTTCACTATCATTTCGAGCATAAGTGAAATCAAGTGACCACAAGTCATTAAGAAGCACTGTACCGTCAATCTCGATGCCTGAAAGCTCAGCTTTACCACCTTGTGAGGTAGTATTACCAGATATCACAACAGGATTGCCATCATCTCCAGTATAAGATACTGCGAACAATGGAGTGTGCACGTTTGTTAGATCTGTTTGATAAAAAGCTACAGCAATAAAGCCTCTGCCATTCAGAATGCTGCTTTTAATACCAAATTCGATATTCTCGGATTCTTCTTCATCGATCTTGACACCTGCTCCACCAGTTTGCTGTTTAATTTCAGCTAACTGCGCCTCAGAAAGTGTAGCCAAGGAAGGGTTAAACAAGCCAGGAAGCGTGCCTTCTGAATAACTCATATAAATCGTTCTGTCATCATTAGGCTTATAATCCAAGATTATTCGAGGTAGTGTTGATTTAAATACACCTTGTTGAATATTATTAGGCTCACCAGGTACTTTTGGAGCTGTTCCTGTCCATGCACTTAAACCACCTGAGGTCACATCATCTTCCTGTCTTCTAACATCCAAACTAAGTGTCAACTGATCTGAAATATCAGTTTCAATAGACGCATAGAAGGAAGATGTATTGACTGTGTCCCATTTAAAGTCGTTTGCATTTGAAGTCACATCACCATAAGCTCCACAAGCATTACTGCCGGCTAGACCTGCACCGTAGAATGGCCAGTATGGATTATAACAAACTGGAATTTCGCCTGCTGCTTGACGGGCGCCATTATCAATACCATTGTTGGGATAATAAACAATCATAGAACCTATGTTTTGCTGGAACCAATCCATATCAACATCACTGTATCCAATCATCCAACGAAACTTCTGATCCTCAGAAGAACTCAATCTAAGTTCTATCGAGCTGTCTTGCATTGAGTTCATTCTTAAATCAGAGGCATCTGCTGGGTGATTAGCACCAAACCCACCAAACATACCGCCGCCAAGACCTTGCAAGTGAAGACCCTCTGTTACTCGTCTATCTAAATCATTATGACTGCTGTATGCATTCTCATGTTCTGCTGAAACAAAATTTAGGTTCATGCCATTATCAAAATTGATATCAACAACAACACTTAATTCTTCAGCTTCTCTCTCCATACCAAAATGGTCGGGAACCATAAAGTCTGGAACATCTCTTATTCCATTAGCTACTGGGAACAAACTTCCATCTATTCTCATTGCTAGGAGTGAGAGAGCACGAGCTGATCCTGTATCTTGGCCAATCTCAGACGCTGTTGGCACAGGGACCTTTCCACAAACGGTCGTGGCTGGAACTATAGCTACAGGATTAAAATCAAAAGCTGCTGCTGCCAAAACTCTTGCAGGATCCCATCTCTCAACGCTGCCTCCAGGGCTACAGTTGTGTCTTCCGCTCCTATAATCATAAGCGGTTCCAGCATCGGGGCCGTCGCTGTCTTCCCATTCGTGATACCGAGCTTTTATCTTGATGCGATCCGAAGGCTCAAACACAAGTGTTAACGCAAAATCATCTGTTGATTGCGCCCCAAGCTTTTGTCCTTCTACATTCGCATTGTGATACATGCCATCCATGTCATAGGTACTTGTTGACAAGCGATAACCTAGACTGTCACCCAATGGTCCTTCTAATACAACCCCTGCTCTTTGGGTACCATATTTCCCGGCTTCCAAGCTTATACTTCCTGAAAACTCATCGGATGGGTCTTTAGTAACGACATTAATTGCTCCAGTGTATGTTGCACGTCCAAAATGAGCCCCTTGGGGTCCTTTTAGGACTTCAATACGTTCTACATTCTCTATACCACCAAATTCAGCACCCACAGTTGCGGCACCATCAATGAACATGGTGGAAGCCTGTCTTGTTGGGATATCTGTCCTTGGGTTCATACCTCTAAAGATCAATCTCTTATGCGACCGACTATTCTTACCAACATTATTATCCGCATAGAAAAACCCAGGTGTGTAAGAAACCACATCTGAAAGTTGGTTAATACCTCTCATTTCTATTTGTTGCGATGTTAGTGCTGTAATAGTGTAGGGCGCATCAGCTAATGATTCTTCCCTTTTTCTGGCTGTTACTGTTATCTCTTCTATTGCTAGCATGCCCTCTTGTGCATGAGTAACGCTATTTGCAGAAAATAGCATTATTGAAATAGCAACAGAGGAAGCAGCCATTCTATAGATTAATTTCATATTTTGTCCCCCTAAAAAATAATCTTTTAATCAAGCTGTTTTAATAAAACTACTGACTTTGAGTAGATAGCATTTATCACTTGATCAATAAAATATAGAATAATTATCATCCAAAGGCAAAGTT
>CAZLQT010000098.1:0-2522 GCA_964561815.1 uncultured Woeseia sp. | reverse complement strand
GAGTTTTTTGCAAAATCAACAAAATAGGTAATTGGAAGTAAATCAGAACCTATTGTTGTCTTCATCTCAGCAGAGAGGTTAGTAACATTATAGTTATTGAGGTAGTAATTATTTGCGTCGACAGGATTGCCAAATAATTTGCCGTTCCATGTGATATCAGATGCTGGCCTTCCCTTGATATCATCAAAATTGTATTGAGCTATAGCAATCTTATAACTTGTATCTGCGGATACTTTTTTATTTAATCCGGCCTGAAGACCTATAATGTTTACAGCCTTAGGACCTCCTTCGTCAAACTTAATGAGTCCGATATTTCCAAAATAACCATCCTTTTTATGGCCAATAACAACTCCCTCAGGGTTGTAGTCTCCATCGAAGAGAAGCTGACTCTTATTGGGTTTAAAAAAAGGATTGGACATTTTACCCAAAGACACGGATGACGAAGCTGTTAACAAATAATCAATGTAAGCCTGATCCATTCCAATATCACTGAAAGTAAAGCCAGTGCCTAGAGTTTGGTTGGCAGATGTTGTGTTCTCCTCAGCTGTGGCTAGCCTAATCTTAATTTTTAATCGTTCGTTATCTGAATATTGAAATCCTAAGCGTGAGCGGATTCTATTTCTTCTTCGTTTGGAGGGCTTACTGCTATCGTCAGTGTATTCATATCGAAATCTAAAGTCATAAGATGTTGTCACCTCTGAAGCTGATAATGATTGGGGAAAAATAAAGACATATATGATGAACGCAAAGAATAGGTTTGATCCTATTTTATAAATCATTACTTCCTCTACCCAAAGAAACCTTTTAGAGCAAAGAAAAAGAGGATGGATAATCCAGCACCGATGGGCAGTGTGACAATCCAAGATAAAATAATTTTTCCAACAATCCCAAGATTAATTGCACCAATGCCTCTTGCTAAACCAACGCCCAGTACTGCACCAACCAGAGTATGCGTTGTTGAAATCGGCAAACCTGTTCCTGAAGCAATCACAACCGTTCCTGCAGCGGCAAGCTCAGCTGCAAAACCTCTGCTAGGAGTTAACTCTGTAATGGACCTACCTATAGTCATCATGACTCTATAACCCAACATGGCTAGCCCAATCACAATACCTGTAGCTCCAATCAATAAAACCCAGGCCGGTAGAATTGATTTAGAGGCTATCTCGCCACCGCTATTTACCACCGAGACAATTGCTGCTAGAGGGCCTATGGCGTTAGCCACATCATTCGACCCATGAGCAAAAGCCATTGCACAAGCTGTAAACACCATTAAAACGGCGAAGACTCGCTCTACCCCATCAAACATGGCACCATTTTTTTCTTGAGTCGTATTATCTATTCTCTGCAATGCAAGGGTTCCTACTAAAGCAATGATCAGCGCGAACACAAGAGACCAGGCAATAGCTTCAGTGCCCGTAAAGGTTAACCCAACATGTTTTAGTCCTTTTAAGAAAGTTACCATAGCAACTACAAAACCTGCTAAAAACATGTAGAAGGGAACATATCTTTTTGCGCTCATGAAAGGATCTGATGTTTGTAGAATTAATTTCTTAACACTGGTAAATAACAGAAAAGAAATCGTTCCAGCCATCACTGGCGAGACCACCCAGCTGGCAACAATTGAGGCAACCTTACCCCATTGAACAACATCAACTCCTATTCCTACAGCGGCAAATCCTACTATGGCTCCAACAATTGAATGTGTTGTTGAAACAGGCCAACCGAAATATGAAGCAATCAATAACCAAATTCCTGCAGCTAACAAAGCAGCAATCATTCCGTAAACTAAGAGTTGAGGCGTATCAGTAATTGCAGCTGTATCAATTATCCCTTTTCGTATAGTAGATGTAACCTCACCACCTGCTAGATAGGCTCCCGCAAATTCAAAGATACATGCAACTAATACAGCTTGAGCCAACGTTAATGCTCTTGCGCCTACAGAAGTACCCATTGCATTTGCAACATCGTTTGCCCCGATACCCCAGGCCATAAAGAAACCACAAACACAACCGACAACCAATAAGATAAAGCCGTATTCAGCGATTACTTCCATAATCCTTTTCCTTGAATCATTTTGATACTAAGCGAACTAGAAGGTGGCCTACAGTCTGGGAAATGTCTGCAAGAGAACCAATCTTATTGATCACATCGTAGAAAAACATGACCTCTACAGGATCATATTGTTTCTCATGTTCAAAAAATTTATTTCTCAAGGCTATTTCTAATTCATCGTTTTCTTTCTCAATTTGCTCTAATTCAATTACAAGCTCGCTTAATACTGATGCATCGTGAGAGCCAAAGCCTCTTTTTTGCATATCATCGACTTTTCTAATCGCATCAGATGCTTGATTAGCTGCTTTTATTGCAGCCTTAGAGCAACTCATAAAGTCCTCAGCAACCTCTTTAGGAAGTTCCATTTTTCTTCCAATCATGACTCCTGAGATATCTTTTGCTGCATTGGGAATGCCATCCATGGTGAACACCAAATCCAGTAAATCCTGTCTAGAGACACTCATAAAGAG
>CAZLQT010000097.1:0-2553 GCA_964561815.1 uncultured Woeseia sp. | reverse complement strand
AAAGATGTTCTTAGCCTAAAAGGAGAAAGTGCACACTACTTAACTCGTGTTCTCAGGCTAAAAAATGGACAAGATTTAATATTGTTTGATAACTCAGGCTCAGAATGGGAGGCTCAAATTCTTAAAGCAACAAAACGACAAGTCGATGTTAAGTTGCTGTCAAAAAAATCAATACAATCAGAATCACCTCTAAATATCACCTTGATACAGTCGATTTCAAGAAGTCAACGCATGGACTTCGTCATGCAAAAAGCAACCGAGCTAGGGGTAAATAAGATTATCCCGATGACAACCCAAAACACTGTTGTCAGGTTAAATGAATCGAATATTGAAAATAAAATGAGGCATTGGAAAAAGATCATTATCAGCGCAGCAGAACAATCTGGTCGTGTTAAATTACCTGAAATAACTGAGCCACAAGTTTTTAGTAAAAAGCTGCTCAATGATTTCAAAAGTCCTCAATCGTATTTTCTTGATACCACTGGAGAAGAGAGCTTTAGCTCCAAAAAGATTTCAAAAACAACTCTTGTTGTCGGTCCAGAAGGAGGTTTTTCAAACATAGAAAAAGAGACAGCTATAGATAGCGGCTATAAAATTATCAAAACTGGGCCGAGATTATTAAGAACTGAAACTGCTCCAATTATGGCCATCAGTATTCTCCAATACCTCTATGGAGATCTTGCTAATTAGCTTAAAATAGATATAAAGACATCCAGAGAAGAAAAATGAAGTTAGCAGTAGTCATGGATCCTATTGAAAAGATTGTTCCTGAAAAAGATGGAACTCTTGATTTATTGCTTGCTGCACAAGATAGAAATTATGAACTAACGTATTTCCAGCAAGAGGATCTTAAAATTATTGATGGTCGTCCTTTAGCCAAAGGAAAGGTACTTTCTGTTAAAGATAACACTGATAGATGGTTCGAATTTTCAAATCAGAATGAATATTCATTATCTGATTTTGATGTGATTCTTATGCGAAAAGACCCTCCATTTAATATGGAATATATCTACTCTACTTATGTATTAGATCTGGCAGAGAACTCTGGGGTTAAGGTGATAAATCATCCCTCAGCATTGAGAAATTTTAATGAAAAAGTATCGATCTCACTCTTTCCATCTCTCACACCAAAAACATTGGTTACCTCCTCATTGAACGAAATTAAGGCTTTTTTAGATGCTGAAGAAAAAATTGTCGTTAAACCCTTAGATGGAATGGGAGGAAAATCAGTTTTTGTTGTCGATAAAAATGACCTAAATGCACATTCAATCTTTGAAACCATCACCAATCTTGGTACTACTACAATTATGGCCCAGGTCTATGTTCCAGAAATTGAACACGGCGATAAACGAATCCATATTGTTTTTGGGCAACACTGCAATACGGCTCTAGCTAGAATACCCAATGATCAAGATAACAGGGGAAACCTTGTGATGGGGGCCACTGGTGAAACTCAAGAATTATCATCTGGAGATCAAAAAATCTGTGAAGCCATTGGGCCAACTCTTTTAGAGCATGGAATCTATTTTGCTGGGATCGATGTGATCGGTGATTATTTAACTGAAATCAATATAACAAGCCCAACGGGAATGAGGGAAATTAAACGCAATAGTGGCGAGGATGTTTCGAGTTTCTTTTTTGAGACCCTGGAGTCAAAAAGCTAATGAGTTGGGATACGCTCTCGGAGAATCTCATTGGCCAATTCTTAATAGCCACTCCAAGTCTCAATGATCCTAACTTTTCAAAAACAGTCACTCTTATATGTGAACACAATGAATCTGGGTCATTAGGTCTGATTATTAATCGACCGATAGAAGGCAATCTTAATCAACTGCTTGAAGAACTCCAAATTGCTTCTGATGAACAGTTGGAATCAACACCGATACTACAAGGCGGTCCTGTAGGCACAGAACGTGGTTTTGTAATTCATAACCAAGGGGCATGGAAACACACCTCCCAAATTAATGATTGGATTAACATTACGACCTCTAAAGATATTCTGGAGTCAATCTCCAGTGGTATGGGCCCAGATAATTGCTTGTTGGTGCTTGGCTATTCTGGCTGGGGGCCAGGGCAACTAGAGTCTGAAATCAGAACAAACTCTTGGTTATCTATACCCTTTAGTGATGAGATTTTATTCAAAACTCCTTTTCAAGATCGATGGGAAAAATCAATTGGCTCATTAGGAATTAAAGCTCAAAACCTCTCTGAAGAAATAGGTCATGCCTAACATTGTCAATAAACTTTGAGGATGGACCATAAAATCTATATTGCCTTTGATTACGGTTTAAAGAAAACAGGGGTAGCTATAGGGCAATCTATCACTAAGACAGCTTCGCCATTAACATCTTTATCCATGGATAACGGAGAACCAGATTGGTCTGAGGTAGATGTGATTTTTGAAGACTTCAAACCAAGTTGTGCTGTTTTTGGAATGCCAGAAGAGTGCATTAATAGTAACAAGACTTTAATTGATAATATTAAAGCTTTCTCATCTGGGATAGCACAGAGGTATGGTATCTCTATTACATTCGTAAATGAGCATCTCACTTC
>CAZLQT010000096.1:0-2560 GCA_964561815.1 uncultured Woeseia sp. | reverse complement strand
TAAAATACCTATCCATTATTCTGATTACCTCTGTCTTAACGATCGTTGCTTTGATGCAAATTGCACCATTTATTATCGTAGTTCCCAAAAAAGACACCCAAGAAATTGAGATTAATTTTGACCAGAGCGTCACAAAAAAAGACTTAAAAACAGTAGACAGGAAAGCTAAAAATATCATTCTTTTAATCGGTGACGGCATGGGTATTAATCAAATAACTGCCTACAGAATTGCAAAAGGAGGGCCAAACTCTATTTCAGCCTTCGATAAATTTCCCTTCTCAGGCTTGATTAAAACCCATGCGATCAACACATTGATCACTGATTCTGCAGCCTCTGCCACTGCCTATAGCTCTGGTATCAAGACTGTCAATGGGTATTTAGGGGTTAATAAAGATAAAGAAGTAGTCAAGAATATAACGGAAATGTTGCATGAGAAAGGATACGTGACAAGCCTAATTGCAACATCTGAGATTACCCATGCAACGCCAGCTGCATTTGCGATTCACAATGAATCAAGAGACAACACAGATCAGATAGCTGATCAGTTATTTAAATCTAATAATTTTATTTCGCTCGGAGGAGGAAGAGATTTTTTCATACCTAAAGATTTAGGAGGCCAACGAGAAGATGATTTAGACATCCTGGCTCGCATTAAAGAGGAAGAAGTATACCTAGGATCTAAAACTGACTTAATTAATTTTAAACTGGATTCATCAAAAAGAATTTTTGGATTATTTTCAAAAGAGGGGTTTATCCGTGAAGAAAATGAACCCAATCTAATAGAAATGCTTAATTTTTCATTGGAGCAATCTAACAAGATGATTTCAAATAATTGCACTGGTTTTTTCATAATGGCAGAAGGTTCACAAATAGATTGGGAGGGCCACGACAATAATTTTAATGGTGTCTACAAAGAGATGGATGAATTCAATCAGGCCGTCGATAGAGCCCTAAAGTTTGCTGAGTCAGACCAAGATACTCTCGTAATAGTTCTCTCGGATCATGAAACAGGTGGGCTTCTTATAGAAACAGATACCTGGGAAAGAAACCCTCAACCTAGAAACAAAATGAAAATCTCATGGAACACAGCAGTCGGATTAGGAACTCATACAGGAACAATGATTCCTGTATTTGCTTATGGTCCTGGAGCAGAAAATATAGGTGGAGTAATGGATAACACAGATATATTCTTCATCATGAAAGAGGCTCTTGGCATTGATAATCTAGCTGACCGAAAATGTTTATAAAAAATAAGAAAGAGGATGATGTGACTGAAATAGATATATTAGTAAGTGAAGTTGGTCCTAGAGATGGCCTCCAAAGTGTAGACTCTATCATGTCGACCGATAACAAGAAAAAATGGATAAAAGCTGAATCTGAGGCCGGGGTTAGAGAGATTGAGGTGGGTTCGTTCGTACGTCCAGATTTATTGCCACAAATGGCAGACACGTCGGAAATTGTCCAATACGCAAAAAGCCTACCAAACCTTACTGTCGCAGCTTTAGTGCCTAATTTTAAGGGTGCAAGAAATGCAATTGATGCTGGGGTCGATAAAATGTGCCTTCCTTTATCTGTCAGTGAAACCCACAGCAAAGCGAATTTAAATAAGAGCCATGAAGAAGTTTTAGCTGAGATAAAACAAATAGCAGAATATATCAAAACTCTTGATGAGGATAAAAGACCTGAATTTGAGGGCAATTTGTCTACTGCTTTTGGCTGCACCTTAGAGGGTAAAGTTTCAGAAACGGTTGTTGTGTCATTAGGCGCACAAATGATGGAACTGGGTTGTGATGAAGTTGGTTTATCCGATACAACCGGTTATGCCAATCCGATGCAAATTAAAAGGTTGATTCGTTTACTTAGAAGTGAGGTGGGTGACCACAATCTAACCAGCATGCATTTACATAACACCAGAGGCTTAGGTTTAGCTAATGCACTGGCCTCCATCGAGGAAGGAATCACCACCTTGGATTCATCACTTGGTGGTATTGGGGGCTGTCCTTTTGCACCTGGTGCTAGCGGTAACATAGTGACAGAAGATTTAGTTTTTATGCTGGATTCAATGGGCCTAAAAACAGGCATTAATATTGAAGCTCTCATAGAGGTGAATAAAACAGTTAAAACATTTCTTCCTGATGAAGAACTCTATGGTTTTACAATAGATTCAGGGCTTCCTAAAGGTTACACCAAAGGTGGTTGGGGCACTGATTAATTGAGCTTTAGAGCTTGTATTTGAAGTCAATAAACATTTTTTTGTAATCAATATTCATTTTCTTCTGATTATCAAACCAAGTTAATTCAAGACTAAGTTTTTTAGAAAAATTATAGCCAATATTAAGTTGATGACCTTTATGACCAACTCCCCCTCCTCCAAAATCTGAATCGACTATAGCGCCAAAAACAGCGTTGTTCTCAACATCTTTGTATAGATAGGTAACTTTCCAGAGATCATTTAAGGTCAGTTTGCCGCCTATTAGAAAGCCTGTATCTTCTTGATCTGCTTTTGAGTTTTTTGCAAAATCAACAAAATAGGTAATTGGAAGTAAATCAGAACCTATTG
>CAZLQT010000095.1:0-2577 GCA_964561815.1 uncultured Woeseia sp. | reverse complement strand
GTTGTAAAACTGTTAGGGCATCATAGATTTCCTGATTTACGGGGCGATTGCTAGATATGCCTACGATTCCACACATTTAATATTGATCCTTATACTCAAAACTGTTCATTGATTATAGTATTCAAGAAAAAAATTATAGAAAAAATCTGAAATTTCTTCGGCTTGTTCCAGAAATATTGCATCCTGAATTATAGGCTCAGCATAAATGTCTGTCTCTTCCAGAAACAAAATTATAGCAGCGATAAAAAGCAATCCTCTCAGGAATCCAAAACCAATTCCAAATAGCAAATTTCCTGAAAAACTCCACCCAATTGCTTTTATTGCTTTTTTTGTAACAAAAGCTCCAATAAACAGCATAATGGCTAAGATAATCGCTCTTGCAAGCCACAACTTAAAGGTTTCTGAAGCTGCAAAATTACTAAAGATGACCGCCAAATTTTCATCAAAACTAAAGGCTGCCCAAATTGCTACAACCCAGGTAAGTAATGAAAATAATTCTGATAAGAACCCTCTAAAGAAACCATACAAAGTCGATATCCCTAGGGTGCCAAGTAGAATAAAATCAAACATAGAAACCACTTCTTGTGTTCCAAAGAAATTGATTGGAAATATAACTGGGAAAGGGAAAGGTATATGAAAAATCATTGTTGTCCAAGAGGTACTATCTCATATGAATAATTATTTCTTGCCAACCTTCTTGTTGTTCTCTCAATCGGGTCTTCTTTGTCTCTAGATCTAATTCTGACTCTATAAATTCCTTTACCGGCAATATCTTTCCTGCTTATAAAAGCATTAAACTTTTTATTTTCCAATTCCTTAGTTAGGTCCTGAGCTTGCTCATAATTTTCAAAAGCCTCAATCTGGATAACCCACATAGATTTTGATGGTGAGGCGGTTTCTGAATTCTCGACAACTATTGCATTCTTTTGTTGATTGTACTTTTCTATTCTTTCTATACCTTGTCCTTGTAGCAAAAGGATTAAAACTACGGAGAGTAGAATAATTAGTGTGATTGAACCTACTATTCTTTCTTTCATTAAATTTCTCTAGTTTTACTTAAGTATTCCTTTACCGGACCAACAAGTTCAAATGAGCCTGAAACAACTATATTGTCGCTAATGGGTCTCAGATTCTCAACATATTTGAATGCCTCGTAAGGCGTCTGGGTTACTTTAATATCATTTATCCCTAGCAATCCAAGTCTTTCTTTTAATTCTTGCGAAGTAAATGATCGATCAGTATCCATTTTACAAACTACCCAATTAGAAACCATGTCCCTAAAAACACCAATGAAATCCTCCAAGTTTTTATCTCTCATCATGCTAATAATCATGGTGTTGATCTCTTTTAGTTTCATATTACATAACCGATCTCTAAAATTCTTAGCTGCTCCCGGATTGTGCGCAACATCTAAGATCCATAAAGATTTACCCTCAATTAGTTCAAACCGACCGGGAAGAGAAAAACCCTCTAAGATATTATTGAGTTCTTTATTTGTAGGAAGCAATTCTGCATCTGAGGCCTCTAGAGCTGATAATGCAGTTGCTAAGTTATTTACCTCTCCTGAAGCCCAGTGGCTGGGAATTTTAATCTTCTCAATAAAATGATTGATGCCCTTCCATAGAAAATAGTTATCTTCTTGTATGATGCTAAAGTCTTTATCCTTGGCTATTAATATTGAACCTTTAAGATCAGCTTGTTCTTTAACTACTGCCTCGGCTTTATTATCACCGTATATGAGTGGTTTATTCTTCTTGGCAATTCCTGCTTTCTCAAAGGCTATCTCCTCAATGGATTCTCCAAGCCATTCTTGATGGTCTAAATCTATATTAGTGATTATCGAAACACCAGAATCCATAACATTTGTAGCATCTAATCGCCCGCCTAAGCCAACCTCAATTAATAAGGCGTCACAATCATCCTTAGAAAGAAGGTTAAAAGCTGCGAGAGTACCAAACTCAAAATAAGTTAAAGGAATATCACCTCTAATACTCTCAATATGCTCAAATGACTTAATAAGCTCATCGTCTGAAACCTTTTTTCTATCAACTGTAACTCTCTCGTTATAATCAATAAGATGCGGAGAGGTATAAGCACCAGTTTTCATGCCTTTTAACATCAGGAAGCTCTCAATCAGAGCTAATGTTGTACCCTTGCCATTGGTTCCAGCTATAAGAAAGATATTTTTTTCTGGAAATTTAAGGCCAAGCTTATCAAAAAGTTTTTTGACTCTTTCTAGAGACAGGTCAATTTCTATAGCATTGAGTCCTTGCTGGTATTCTAACCAATCAGAAAGACTTGATTTAATCATTAAAAATCTCTTTTTAAAAAATTACTGAGTTGCTTGGTTGCTAAATAAATTACTAATTAATGTTGCAATTGTTTGTCGCATCTCTCTACGATCCACAATCATATCTATGGCGCCTTTATCTAAAAGGAAATCACTCTTTTGGAAGTCATCAGGTAAGGTCTCGCCAACAGTTTGCTCAATAACTCTAGGGCCTGCAAAACCTATTAGAGCCCCTGGTTCTGCAATATTGATATCCCCCAACATTGCTATACTTGCCGAGACGCCTC
>CAZLQT010000094.1:0-2694 GCA_964561815.1 uncultured Woeseia sp. | reverse complement strand
GCCATTTTTGCCCCTACTCCACTAATCTTGATTAACGTCCTAAAGAGCTTTCTTTCCTCTTCGGTAGCAAAACCATAGAGGGTGTGCTGATCGTCTCTTATTACCAAATGAGTTAGTATAAATGTCGACTCCCCATTATTTGGAAGTTGGAAAGAAGTAGAGAGAGGGATATGAACCTCATAGCCTACTCCGTTTACTTCTAAGAGAACTAAAGACGGTTTCTTATCTTTAATTAATCCGATCAAAGAGCCAATCATTTTTGCAGTTCCTTAACAATACTTTTCATTGGGTGACTATGAGCATGACATATTGCTATTGCAAGTGCATCTGATTCATCTAAGTTAAGATCCTTATTTTTAATTCCTAGTATCAGCTTAACCATTTCCTTAACTTGTTCTTTTTCTGCAGATCCAGTACCAACCACTGCTAATTTTACTTCTCTTGCTGAATATTCAAATACATCGAGGCTTTTTTTGAAAGTACCAGAAATTGCTGCGGCTCTTGCTTGGCCAAGCTTTAACGCGCTATCAGCATTGCGATGCATAAAAACATTTTCTATCGCAACCATATCGGGGTTGTGAATACCCATTAGATCCTCTATGCCACTAAAAATAATAGGCAATCGTTTTATAAAATCTTTTTCCTTGGTCTTAATAACACCGCAATCTATAAACTTTAACTTTTTACCTGATGATTCAATCACGCCATAGCCGGTTATTCTAGAGCCAGGATCAATACCAAATATCTTCATTAAATTTTTGAAACCATTAATTTAAAGCCCCGATAACATCAGCTGATATTTCAGCATTAGAGTGAACGGATTGCACATCATCTAGATCTTCTAATGCATCCATTAGTTTAAGCACAGATTCAGCATTCTTTCTATCAACCGAAATCTCAGTTAACGCCTTCATTGTAATTTGACTAATCTCGAATTTTGCATTTTCATTATCTAGAGAATCTTTGACATCAATGAATGATGTTGGCGTAGTCAAAACATCTATAGAGTTATCATCATTAAGCTCTATATCTTCAGCACCAGATTCTATAGCTATTTCCATCACATTATCGGGATCCTCAACATTGCTCATACTGATCAAACCAATTTGCTCGAATAAATAGGCAACTGAACCCTCTGTCCCTAGATTTCCTCCGTATTTGCTAAGGGCATGCCTAACTTCAGCTACAGTTCTATTTCGGTTATCGGTCAAGCATTCAATAAGGATAGCCACACCTCCAGGTCCATAGCCTTCATATAATACTTCCTCAAGATTGATACCATCATCTCCTCCAGAACCTTTCGCTATAGCTCTTTCTATATTGTCTTTTGGCATGCTTTGAGATTTAGCCTTCTCCACTGCAGCTCTCAATTTGGGATTAGAATCTTGATCTGCGCCACCCATTCTAGCTGCAACAGTGATCTCTCTGATAAGTTTAGTAAATAACTTACCTCTTTTTTTATCCTGTCGACCTTTGCGGTGCTGGATGTTTGCCCATTTACTGTGTCCTGCCATTCGATTTTTTTTTAGTTGGTAAGAATATGAAGTAATTATATGATAATGAGGATAATGTTGAAGCAATAAGAAAAGTATTTTAAAAAATGAAAAAAATAATCATCGCCCTTTACCTAATTCTCTCCACCCCAATTCATAGTGATGAGCTATTCGACGATCTTTTATTAAATTTAGGTGCCCCACTTTCTGAGATAGGATTTGATCAAAAAACAACCCAAAGCCAAGATGGGGTTAAGATAGCCTATTACGAAAAAGGAAGCGGAAAAAATACTCTGCTTTTTATTCACGGGTATGGGTGTAACAGCAAATACTGGTGGGCGCAATTAGGTTCTTTCTCTGATGATTATAGAGTTATATCTATAGATATTGCAGGTCATGGAGAATCTGGAAGAAACCGAGATGACTATTCAATGGGTAAATTTGGTGATGATGTTGTCGCTGTTATGAATCATGCAAATGTTAAACAGGCATTCTTGATTGGCCACTCTATGGGTGGCCCAGTCGCTCTTGAGGCTGCAGTAAAACTTAATAACAGAGTCAAAGCTATCATTGGAGTAGATACTTTTCACAATATTGCCAGAGGTCCAGCTAGTCCGTTTTTGAGACTTGTAATAAATACAATGTTTAGAATAAGGCAGGATTCTTCAACAGAGGATGCTGTTGAAAAACAATTCAGAGAGGACGCTAATCAAATACTAAAAGATTGGGTAAGCGACAAGGCTGAAACCACTGATGCCAGGGCTTCTAGAGGTTCTTTGTCATCTATAATATCGATGGACTATCCTACTCAATTAAAGAAAATTGATATCCCTATCCTAACGCTGAACTCAAAGTTTTGGATGGAAACTGATCTAGATGGAGGGAAGAAAGAGTACCCAAGCTACGAGGTTGATTTCGTAGATGGGGTAGGACACTACGTCATGATGGAAAAGCCATCATACTTTAATAATTGGTTAGAAAATGTTTTGGAAAGTTTTCTGGCTAACCAAGAGATCTAATATAGTCCATACAAGCTTGGCTATCTATGACCTCTCCGTATCGTCTAGATATATCCCTAAGGTTATCATTGTGTGGACGATCTTCTACATCACCGACACAGTCCTGAGGAACAAAAACTCTATAGCCATGCGAGAATGCATCAATAACAGTTGCCCTAACACAACCGCTGGTAACACAGCCG
>CAZLQT010000093.1:0-2702 GCA_964561815.1 uncultured Woeseia sp. | reverse complement strand
CTTTATCAATGAATCTAACATTTTTACATTGGGGGTTTCACGCTTGGGCTATATACGGTGTCGTAGGATTATGCTTTGCATATTTTGCATTTAATTTAGGAAGACCTTTCAGAGTCAGTTCATTCTTTTTAGATACTGGACTGGAGAGTGCCTGGAGCCGAGTGATAATTGATGTGTTTGCTATTCTCGCAACAGTCTTTGGCATAGCTACATCATTGGGCTTGGGAGCAACTCAGATAAGTTCAGGGCTTCAATATCTTGATATTGCAAATTCCAGTTTCCTAGTGATAGTTTGGATTCTTATCTTTATTACTATATTAGGGCTTATAAGCGTAACTTTGGGTCTGAATGCCGGCATAAAAAGACTCTCGCAATTAAATATGATTTTGTGTGGTTGTTTTTTGATAACTATATTTTTATTTGGACCTACTGGATATATTCTGGATGGATTTGTAGAAAATGTTGGGTCTTACATTCAAAATTTTATTAGTCTGTCAACGAATGTAAATGCCTACAGTGACTCTGACTGGCAAAATGCATGGACATTATTCTATTACTGTTGGTGGTTTGCATGGTCACCTTTTGTAGGTCTTTTTATAGCAAGAATTTCTTATGGTAGAACCATCAAGGAATTCATCCTTGGGGTTGTTTTTTTACCCTCATTGATTGTTTTCTTATGGTTGAGTGTGTTTGGAAATGCAGCAATATATCAAGAATTTATGGCAGTTGGGTCACTAGCGAATGCTATCAATGAAAATATCTCAGTATCACTTTTCATTTTTTTAGAACAGTATCCTGGTTCAACTCTTTTAATGGGTCTTTCTTTAATCAATATTCTTACATTTTTTGTAACTTCCTCTGATTCAGGTGCTCTAGTAACCGCCATGATGACTTCTTCGAATCAAACAGATTCAAAACACAGTGAACCCGCAATAATTACCAGAGTAGTTTGGGCTCTAACTCTTGGAATAATAGCTATTATTCTCTTGATGGGTGGAGGATTATCGGCATTGCAGACTTCTGTTATTGTGACCGGCCTACCGTTTGCGATAATTGCGTTTTTTGCTGCAAGAAATTTATATAAAAAGTTAAAAATTGACTCCCATACATCTAGTTAACCGAATCACGAGTTTAATTTAGTTATGAAATCAAGACTAAACCTTATATTGATCTGTTTACTTTTCAGTTGTCCTTCATGGTCGATACCTGCTGAATACTCAGCAACCTATAGCGTTAAATTAAAACAGGCAGATGGGTTATTAACGACAAAACTAAGCAAAGAAGGTGAACTATATAGCTATGAAATGATCACTCAAGCCACTGGGATCTGGAAAGTTATCAGTAGCGGCTCTGTTGTAGAAAGAAGCACTTTTAAGATTGAAGATACAATCCTAAAGCCCGAAGAATATCATTTAATTGATAATATAAGGAGGAAACCCAGAGAGTCAAAAGCAGTGTTTTCTTGGTCTAAGAATAAAGTTTCTGGGTTTTATAAAGACAGGGAGTTTAAGATTGACCTGAACAAAAACACACTTACTAGAATCATCCTTCAGCTACAAATCATGCACGCCAAAGAAAGACAAATAGAAATGAATAGCTTTAGTGTATTAGATAAAGACGAACTAAAAAATATAATCATTATCAAAGAGGAGAATATTAAAGAGGCTAATGTTCCTTATGGTAAATATAAAGCCATAAAGATCAGCCATCAAACCAAAGATTCCAAGCGAATAAATTCCTTATGGCTTGCACCAGAACTAAACTTTATCCCTATAAAATTAACCCAAACTGAAAATGGAAAAACAAATTTTGAAGCAAATTTAACTCAGCTTAATTATTAATCTTGTAAAGTTTTTTTTTGAGGTATATACTGACCGACCGATCGGTTAGTAGAGACTATGGAAAGTACTGAAATTATATTAAATAAAGCAGAAAAACTGTTTGCAGACTCAGGTTTTGGCTCAGTCTCAATGACTAATATTGCCAATGCATGCAAGATGAGTAAGGCGAATCTTTATCATCATTTCTCATCCAAAGAAGATCTCTACACACAAATTCTCATCAGGGCGCAGAAAAATACACAGAATATTCTAGAAAAAACCAAAGTGATCACTGGAACCTATATCGAAAAAATTGAGTTTTTTATCAATGAACACTTGAATCAAATGCTTAAAGATCCAATGAAATATAAGCTGCTGGCTAGGGAATTCTCTGATCTGGGTCTCTCCTCTCGATCAATACCAACTCGTGCAATACCAAGCGTTGGACTAATGGAGCAAAATTTATCACAGATCGTTGATCTGATAGATCAAGCAAAAAAGAATAAAGAAATCATTGAAACTACTGACAGTAGATTGCTTGCTTATCAATTACTCTCGCCAAACTTAACTTATATTACTCACCAGAACTTGATTGATTCTGTATTTAAGGGTCTTGGCCCATCTTCAAATGATGACTTTTCAAAAACAATGACCACTAATCTGCTAAGAGGGGTAATGCGAAATGACTAGTCTGCAAAAGAACATCATTTCGATGGTTATACCATTTGCTCTATGGGTGTTTGATGCCAATTCACAGATCGTTGTGAGTTCAACCTTTCCAAGCACACAAGAAATAAATGAAGAAGAAAATTTAATGGGACTCATTTACAGCAAATCTTCTCCAAGCTTGGCGGTGGAAGTATCTGGACGTGTGGTTGAGAT
>CAZLQT010000092.1:0-2703 GCA_964561815.1 uncultured Woeseia sp. | reverse complement strand
TCGACAACACGCTCTTTTAGTGGAATTATACCGTTATCCGTGATTTGAATATGTTCTGGGCAAACATCTGTGCAACACCGCGTAATATTACACATACCCGATCCATGATCGTTTTTAACATTTGGTATTCTATCGGCATTATCAAGTGGATGCATTTCGAGACTTGCTAGTCGAATCATAAATCTTGGACCAACAAATTCATCTTTTTTCTCGTGATCTCTAAGCACATGGCAAACATTTTGACATAAGTAACATTCAATACATTTTCTAAACTCCTGAACCCTATCAACATCTTCTTGCATCATGACATAATTACCGGCTTTATCTTTTTTCTCAGGATCAGGAGAAAAAGGGGTAATTTTTTTATTTTGTTTATAATTCCAGGATACATCAGCAACTAAATCTTTAACTAGTGGGAACGTTCTAATTGGTCTAATAGAAATAGTTTCATTATCATCATATTCATTCATTCTTGTCATGCAAGAGAGTTTAGGCTTACCATTAATTTCAACACTGCAAGAGCCGCATTTACCAGCTTTACAATTCCACCTCACGGCAAGGTCTCCGGCTTGTTCTGCTTGAATACGATGAATTACATCAAGGACGACCATACCTTTGTCTACCTCTACTTCATAGTGTTCCATGGTAGAATTTTTAGAATCACCTCTTAATATTTTAAAGTTTCTTAAAGCCATATTTATGTATTATCCATTTCTAATGACACTTCTTTATCGAGCTCTTCAATACTTAATTCAGCGATTCTTTTAAGTTCAGGATCAGGTTCAGCCCGCAGCAGTTTTTCTGCTAACATATTTCCTTCATCTGATTTTTTTATAACAACATTATATTTTAGCCATTCATCCCGCTCACCCTCAAAATCAACACGGGTATGTGCCCCACGACTTTCTTCTCTCATTCTTGCGGCCCGAGCAACAGACTCTGATGTTACAAGTAAATTTCTTAAAGATATGGCTTCATGCCAACCCGGGTTAAACTGACATGCACCATCGGCTTTGACATTATTAAACTTCTCCCATAAAGTTGAGAGGCCGGCTATTCCCTCAGATAAAAGTTCATCTGTTCGAACAATCCCCACGTTGTTTTGCATAAGTTCTTGTAGTTCTTCATGGATTAAATAAGGATTTTCACCTTTTTCACGGTTCAAAATATCTGTTGTTGAACGAATGACTTTTTGTATATCATCATCACTTAGATTCTTTTTATTATTTAATGACTTAAGATAGTTAACCGCCCCCGAACCAGCCAGTTTACCACAAACTAATAAATCAGAAAGTGAATTGCCGCCCAATCTATTAGCACCATGAACACCTGCAGCACATTCTCCAGCAGCAAATAAACCGGGCACACAGGTCATTTGAGTGTCAGCATCAACTTTAACTCCACCCATAAAATAATGGAGTGTTGGGCCAACCTCCATGGATTCCTTTGTAATATCTAATTCAGCCAATACATTAAATTGATGATACATTGAAGGTAGCTTCCGTTTAATATCATCAGCGTTTCTTCTACTAGCAATATCTAAAAAGGCCCCGCCATGAGGTGACCCCCTACCTGCTTTTACTTCTTTTCTTATTGCCCGCGCAACTACATCTCTTGTTAATAATTCTGGAGGTCTTCTCGCATCTTTATCCCCTGCCAACCAACGGTCCGCTTCTTCTTCTGAATCAGCAGTTTCAGCAGCAAAGCGCTCTGGAATATTGTCATACATAAATCTTTTATTTTCACTATTAACTAAAATTCCGCCCTCTCCACGGACACCCTCTGTTACTAATGTTCCCCTTACAGATGGCGGCCAAACCATTCCCGTTGGATGAAACTGAGTAAACTCCATATCCATTAATTCGGCACCAGCGTCATAAGCCATACCATATCCATCACCAGTATATTCCCATGAGTTTGATGTAATTTTCCAAGCTTTTCCACCCCCACCGGTTGCCAATATAACAGCATTACACTTAAATATTATAAATTCCCCGCTATCACGCCACATGCCAACCATTCCACTAATGGAGTCGCCATCTTTAATCAAGTCAAGACCAGTACATTCCATGTATATATCAATTCCTTGATGAATGCCATGATCTTGAAGTGTGCGTATTATTTCTAGTCCCGTGCGATCACCTACATGCGCTAGTCTGGGGTATCTATGCCCACCAAAATTCCTTTGATTGATTAAACCAGATTTTGTTCGGTCAAAAACCGCACCCCATTCTTCAAGTTCTCTAACTCTTGCAGGAGCTTCCTTTGCGTGAAGCTCAGCCATTCTCCAGTTATTTAAAAATTTACCCCCACGCATCGTATCTCTAAAATGAACTTTCCAATGATCACGTTTATCTACGTTTCCTAAAGACGCAGCAACGCCTCCTTCAGCCATTACTGTGTGAGCTTTTCCTAATAGAGACTTACATACTAGACCAGTACTAAGACCTTGCATTGAACATTCAATAGCAGCTCTAAGTCCAGCGCCTCCAGCACCAAGGACAATAACATCATGCTCTACTGTTTTGATTTCAGAAATGTTCATCAATTAGTCCAAGTATTAATATCAACCCAATTACCGCTTGCTACCATTCTAATATAAATATCAGTAAACGCAACCCATATCATACTTATCCATGCCCACATCATATGACGCCCATTTAACCAACTAACACGTTTCCAAACACGGTAGCGAAAAGAAGG
>CAZLQT010000091.1:0-2794 GCA_964561815.1 uncultured Woeseia sp. | reverse complement strand
ATCTCTAGCTAGGCCATTTATCCTTCCAGGGCCGTGCCTCCTCAAGTTGAAGTGCTAGCTCAATCAATTGTTGCTCTTTACCAAGACTTGCATGGAAGTGACTACCGATAGGTAGACCAGAGGGTGACCAACCAAGAGGAAGTGACATTGCGGGGTCTCCAGTAACATTCGCCAGAGGCGTGAAGGTGATGAAGTTAACAGAACGCTCCAATAGCTTGTCGTAAGAAATATCGGGCGCCATTTCACCGTTTTTAGGCGCAGTTGTTTGGACAACAGGAGAGAGCAGCATGTCATAGGTATTAAATATTAGATTGGACTTTAAGGTATCCTCTTGCAATCTCTCTAATGCTATCTCAACTTGTCCATCAGGAAGATTATCGAACCATTTGCCTAAACCTAAAGTCCATGGTTCGAGCAATTCATTAAGAACGGCTTCTGTTCTTCCAAAATTCTCTTCAGCTAAAGTAATTATTGTTCTTGCCCCGTGTGCCCACATGGTGATAAATGAATCAATAAATCGTTCCCCATCAATAAATGGTTTTATAATCTCTATCTCATGTCCGAGCTCTTCGCAAAGAGCAGCAGTGTTCTCAATAGAGTCTTTCACATCGGAATCAGCTTCTTTGCCAAGCATGTTTGATGTGAGGAGGGCTATTTTCAGCTTTTTCCTGTTAGGCATAATTTGTTTCGGAATCTTTGGCAATGTTCCTGAAGGGTCCATTTGTTGCATATGATAGAGCGCTGTCGCACTGTCCCTGACACTTCGAGTGTGGACAAATCGGACACTCAAATCTATGGGTCGATTCGGTTGAGCATCATCTATCGTTCTGTAGATAGAAGGTTTTAGTCCAACGATCCCGCAACATGATGCAGGAACTCGAATGGATCCTCCGCCATCACTTGCTGAAGCAATGGCAACCATACCTGAGGCTACAGCTGCAGCTGATCCTCCACTTGAACCCCCGGTATTGTGAAGCACATTCCAAGGATTTTTTGCCGCCCCTAAAAGCAGTGACTCCGTGGTTCCCGTTAAGCCAAATTCTGGCGTATTTGTTTTTCCTAATGAGATGAGACCCATATCGAAGGCTGCTTGGACATTGGAAGAATTTCTATTCGCAATTCTATTCGCAAACATTCTTGAGCCTGCCGTCGTTCTCACTCCTTTTTGATCGAGCAGGTCTTTAACTAAATAAGGGACCCCAGCAAAAGGACCGTTTGTTGGATTTGATTTTGCAATATCAATGGCTTGTTCGAAAGATTTAGTAACCACTGCATTAAGCTTTGGGTTAAGCAATTCAATCCTTTCAATTGCAGACATAACCATTTCCAGGGCAGATACTTGGCCCGTTTTGATCAATTTAGCTTGTTCTGTTGCATCTAGAAAATGCAGAGATTCACTTTCAGCAAAGCCAATCCTTGAAGTAATTAAACTTCCAATGCCGAGTGATAAGCCTGATTTTAGAACACGTCTTCTTTGATGATTGATAGAACTCATATGATCATCCATCATAACATATCGAGTGTATTTTCTGGCGGCCTCCCAATTACTGCTTTCTGTTGATCAAAAATGATGGGGCGCTCAATAAGAATAGGGTTCTCGATCATTAAAGCGATCAGTTCATCATCACTGATCTCTTCAAGAGAAATTGCTAACTCTTTGAAGCGAGATTCTCCAGTTCTTAAGATTTCTGATGGACTCAGATTGAGTTTTTTTAGAATGCTTTTTATTTCAGATGGGGTTGGTGGATTCTTAAGGTATTGGATAACTTTAATGTCAACCCCATGCTTATTAAGCAACTCCAGACTTTGTCTGGATTTACTGCATCTAGGATTATGCAAAATGGTGACAGGCATTTGAGCTATAGTCTTTGCGCTCCATCCAGGTCAATGCATCGACCAGAAAAATACTCATTCATAAAAATAAACTCAGCCGCTTTGGCAACCTCATCAGGTTCACCGATGCGACCAAGTGGAACCATTTTACCCAGGCCTTCTTTAACGTGATCGGGCATACCAGCAACCATCTCAGTATTAATAAATCCAGGAGCTATGGAGTTCACACGAATCCCATATTTAGAAAGTTCTTTAGCCCAGACAACTGCCATAGATTGGACACCGGCTTTTGTTGCAGAGTAATTGGTTTGTCCAAAATTTCCGTGTCTAGCAACACTTGAAATATTAATAATGACACCACCTGAACCGCCTTCAATCATATGTTGCGCGGCCTCTCTTCCACATAAGAAGACACCGGTTAAATTAAGATCTATAACAGCTTGCCAGTCCTCAAGAGACATTCGTTTTACAAATTCTCCATCCTTAAATTTGACCAAAAGTCCGTCCCTAGTGATGCCGGCATTATTAATCGAACCGTGCAAAGGACCCATTTGAGAAACAACTTCTGCATAGGAGTTAATCACATCATCTTCTTTGGTGACATCAGCTGAAACACACATCACTTCAGCACCTGCTTCCTCGCAAGCTTTTGCAGTATCAGCAATGGTTTCTTTATCAAGATCAATTAATCCTAATTTACATTTATGAGCTGCAAGACGTTTAGCCATGGCTGCACCAAGACCTCTAGCTGCACCAGTGATTATTATCGTTTTGTTTTCCATATCTATCTCCGTGTCTATATTTTTTCATTGAAATCTAGAAGATGAATTGTAACCGAAAAACAACATAGAAATATATCGGATTATTATGTTTTGCTTTAGTATTATTGTTAGACTTAGAATCAATAAATGGTAATTATTAAGATAATAAATTACCAAATGAATATAGTAGGTGAATTATG
>CAZLQT010000090.1:0-2899 GCA_964561815.1 uncultured Woeseia sp. | reverse complement strand
ATTAAAGAAAATAATCCTGAGATGACGCCATATGCCTTTTTTGGTTCTGAAATTCCCTTCCCATTTGAAACAACTGAATCTGACATAAATATTAAAGGATTAGAGCAATCAAATTTTGCAACGATTAAAGATATGGAAGAAAAACAAATTCCTTGTCGACTAGCCAGCCTGGCAAACTTTAAAGGTTGTTATAATGGTTATGTCACAGAACTTGTAGATACTTGGTTATCCCAACTCAATCCTTCGGAGAAAGAAAAAATTATCCTCTATGCCTGCGGCCCTGAAGTAATGCTTGAAGCTGCGGCAAAACTAGCTAAAAACCATAAATTAGATTGCCAATTATCTCTCGAAGAGTTTATGGCCTGTGCCATTGGCGGTTGCGCCGGTTGTACAGTGAGGGTTAGTACAAATAAACAGATAGCTATGAAACGAGTCTGTGTGGATGGCCCTGTTTTTGATGCTAAAGCCATTTACCCTAATGAGTAAGATTGAGCAAAACTACCAAAATTTATTATCCGTTATTAAATCCTCGCAATCAGAAAATGAAACAAAAGCCTTGCCCACAATTATCGCTGTCAGTAAAACAAGAACGCTCAAAGAGATAGATGAAGCCTACAAGTGTGGTCTTAGAAATTTTGGAGAAAATTATCTTCAAGAGGCGGTATCTAAAATCAATTCCTGCCAACATTCTTTAACCTGGCATTTTATTGGCTCAATCCAATCGAATAAAACCAAGCAAATCGCTCAATACTTTCAGTGGGTTCATACCATTACACGTTTTAAGATTGCTCAAAAAATCGACCAATATAGAGAAGAACCCATGAATGTTTGTTTGCAAGTTAAGCTTCAAAACGATGATCTACGTGATAGTGTCGTGCTTGATGATCTTCCAGCTCTTGCAGAGAAAGTCAAAGACCTTAAAAATATCAGGCTAAGAGGTTTAATGGGAATGACCAGTGGAGACCTTCCCGTTAATGAGCGTCCGAAATACTTCAAAAAACTAACCGAAGCCTTCGACAATCTCAACGATCAAGGTTTCAATTTGGATACCATATCTATGGGAATGTCTGAAGATTATGATTTAGCCGTTCAAAATCGTTCAAATATGATTAGAATAGGTACCGCATTATTTGGTAAACGATCAATTTAATAACAAAAACAATGTATGAAAATAAGAAAATTGGCTTTATAGGAGGAGGTATGGTTGCTGAAGCAATCATTAGAGGCCTCATCCTGCATGGTCATGAAGCCTCTAAAATCTTTGTTTCAGACCCTTCAGAGTCTCGGCGTGATGTTCTGTCTATCCTTAATAAGCAATTAAATGTTGAATCAGATAATCAGGCTATCGCATCGCAAGTCGAAATAATGATTATGGCGGTGAAACCTCAAATATTTGCCAATGTCGCAGAAGGTCTGGATTTAGGATCAGAAAATAGTCCTATGATTATCTCAGTTGCCGCAGGTATTGAAATGGAAACCATGAAGAATTTATTTGGTGAGGAAAAAAAGATATGCAGAGTTATGCCTAATACACCCTGTCTAGTAGGTCGAGGAGTATCCACATTAATCCAATCAAATTTAAATGAATCAGATATTGTTATGGCAACCTATATATTTAATTCCGTTGGGAAAACCATATGGATTCAAGAAGAAGAATGGATGCATGCTGTAACAGCAGTATCTGGTAGCGGTCCTGCTTATTTCTTTCAAATGATGCATATTTTAAAAAGTGCTGCAATCAAGGCAGGAATCCCTGAAGAAATAGCAGAAACTCTGTCCATCCAAACTGCCATTGGCTCAAGTCAACTGGCATTAAACAGTGCTGATGATCTGCTAACCCTGAAAAAGAAAGTCATGTCTCCTGGCGGAACAACAGAAGCCGCCTTTGATTTCTTGGAAGAAAAAAAATTAGATGATATCTGGGATGAAGCAATCGATGCAGCAAGGCAAAGATCAGTTGATCTTGGAAAACATTAATAGACAAAATATTAGGGCGGATGAATAATCTACTCCAATTCCTTTTTACCACTCTTATAGATTTTGTAATTCTTATTTTATTGCTAAGGATATTTTCTGCCTATTGGATCTCTGTTAATAATCAGATTCACCGATCGATCATTCTAATGACTGACTCTATCCTGAAACCCTTGAGTGGGAGCATTAATAACAAAACCTTTACCTATCTCATTGTTGGTCTTTGTCTTTTGATAAAGTTCTTCGCCCTTTGGGTAATGACGCAATTCTCATGCATTGTAGCTCCCAATCTTATTCAACTTATCGGTCTATCTGTTGGCAGCTTAATTCATTTTGTTTTGAACATTTTTTTCTTTGCAATCATCGCTCATGTTATTTTCAGCTGGATCCTAAGCAATCAACACAATAGTTTTTCTGACTTCATTAGACAACTTGTCGTACCTCTCCTAAATCCAATACAGAAAAGGTTGCCGTATCCCGCAGGGATGGACTTTTCTCCATTCATTGCCATAGTGGTGATTCAATCAATTAAGTTGATTATCCCTTTGTATGAATTTACCAATAATGTTGTTTGTATTAATTTAAATCAAATCCTATAAAATCTAATTGATGAAAATTAAAAAAGTTAGCGTTAATACTCATGATATGCAACTCAAAGAACCTTATGCAATTGCAGGACATGTTCATGAGTCAATCAAAAATACTTTTATCAGAATAGAAGATGATGATGGTAATACTGGAATAGGCTCCTGTGCAACTAGAGATGACTCAGAGGAGGCTGCCAGGGCTTGCTTCAATAAGCTAAATACATTCTCATCATCATTGATTGACAAAGAAGTCACCCCTAGTGAGGAAATATTCAAGTGGATTGGCTCAGAGTTATCCTCAACACCCGAGGCTTTGACTGCTGTGGATATTGCAATTC
>CAZLQT010000089.1:0-2952 GCA_964561815.1 uncultured Woeseia sp. | reverse complement strand
GCGCTATCCCAACCTCTAAAAAACCAATGCCTAGTGAAGCAAAATGCTTTCTTAATAGGCCATCTCGTTCTTTTTCAGAGAGATCTGGGAAGCATAATTCTATATTTCTTTTGGCAATATTTTTTCTGCTTGATGGCAATAGATATAGTAATGAACCAAGCACTGAACCCAGTCCAAGAAGAGCCTTAAAAGGGAGAATTGATATGATTCTAGTGAGGCCTAATAATAAGAGGATGATCCAGTTCTTTGGTAGAAAATAATCACCAATTGTTACTTTTTTTGGGTCAGAGTTGTTCATATGATGTGGTTTGCATTAAAGTATACTCCATGACATCTGACAAAGACAAAAGATCGATTGATCATTTATCGCCCGATCAACTTTATGTAACTCAACAAAAAGGCACAGAAGCTCCTTTTAGTGGTGATCTTTTGTATAACAAAGACAAGGGCACTTATGTTTGTGTCTGCTGCGACCAAGCTCTGTTTGATTCTGATACTAAATTTGATTCAGGCACTGGGTGGCCGAGTTTTTATGATGTTATTAATTCTGATGCGGTTCATGTTGAGGTTGACCGTAGTCATGGCATGGTTAGAGAGGAAGCTTTATGTGGAAACTGCGATGCTCATCTAGGGCATGTGTTTTCAGACGGACCTCAGCCCACAGGTTTAAGGTATTGTATTAATTCCCTGTCTTTGGGTTTTGATTCAGAGTCTGATTAATTAAACCACATCTGGGTTGAGGCTATACAGTCCAGTCAATTCTGTTTCTGCTATAACATGACCTTCAATGGCTTTAAGCACATCACTTCCGGTAAAGGCACCATCAACAGGACATCTTTCTATATCACAAGCAAAAAGCTTGAAGCGATAATGATGCGGGATCTCATCGTTCCAAGGTGGACAAGGACCCTCGTAACCGAAGTAATCCCCCTCCATTTCTGGATCCCCTGCCATGAAGTTTGTGTAATCATTGATCCCCTGCCTCGATCCTGGAGGACCGTTTGGATTTTGCTTCCCTTTTGGCGTGATGCCATCTGAGCATTGAGCTTCCTCTACGCCTCCATCAACCGGTTCAATATCCACCATCACCCAATGCATGAAATCAACCCGTGGAAGATTTGCTGAAATTGTTTTTCCTTCTTTATTAAAATTCTCCAATGAGGATGGAACATCTGTGTCAACACAAATAAGCACCAATGATTGAGCTCCATCGGGGATATTTGACCAAGTCAGCTGAGGGTTTTTATTTTCCCCCAAAGCCATACGTGTTTCCTCATCTTTGATACCAAAAGCACATTTTTCAGGGATCCAACCGTTGTGATCAAATGTTATAGATGTCAGTTGCATGTTTAATTAGCTCTTCCAGTGATACGTTTTATAAAATCAGATTGTATAAATAATATCAAACCTGCGAATAAAATTGCACAAGCCCATTCTGTGCCTGCAATGAAGATAACTTCGTAAGATGTTCCCCACCCTTTGAAGCTATAGACGGCAATGACTAGACCAATAAATACAGACCATATCAGCCATCTCATTTTCTGACTGAGAGGCAATCCATACATTTGAGTAACTACAAAGACACCCAAGAAGCCAAATAAGAACATTGGCCAATTATCACCATTCATAAGGGCCACAAGAAGAGCATGAATGACCACCATAACTTCAACAAAAATTGTCCATTTAGGGTTTAGATGAGCACGAGTGAAAAACAGACTGCCTTGTAGCAGCAATAGAAACATGTATAAAAATCCAACAATATGGCCTGAAGTTCCCACCATGGGGTGATACCAAAAGGTGTAGATCGTAGCCCAAGCAAAGTAATACCCATGATATTTTCTTAATCCACTTGAAGCTGCTGTGACAAAATTTAGTTTTTTACCAAAAAACATTCCTCGACGTTGATTTTCCATCATAAGCACAACAAACAATAAGACTATTACTGACCATTGTGCTGATTGTTCAGTTACATCTTGAGCTAGTCCGTCATACCAGATCGCTGTCTGAATTAAATGTAAAGTAATAAAAATAGCGTTGGCTGCTAGTGCAGCGATATTAAACCAATGAAGACCATCGGTGTATTGCGGACGTTCTTTTTGGGCCGCGTATATCAACCACCATATAGAAACTTGATGTCCAATGTATAGACCCCAGGCACTTAACCTGGTTATAAAATTTGGTTCATTGAGTTGCCAAAAATACCAAAATGGCACGCCCTCAGGCTTAGGAAGTAATTGTTGTTCTAGAAATAGATACTGCTCTGCCACCCAGATAAATGCTGAGAACACCAAACTAAAAGCAACTCCCAGCTTGAGTGCTTTTGATGAATTAATATTTTGGACTGTTTCTGTCATTATTATTTGGAGCATTCTATGTTATTTAGCAATCATATAAAACTTTTCAAACATAGTTTATTATTAAGCTCTTAATATAATTCGGTAATTAAGCGTATGGTAGATTTCTTTAAGTTCTTTAAATCTAAAAAAGATCAAGTCCCTGAGGAGAAGCCTATGGATTCTGTCCAAATGGCAACTGCAGTTCTACTGATTGAAATGGCTCGAGCTGATTTTGATCAGGCCGAAAATGAAAATGAGGTGATCAAGCAATTACTCAGGGATCATTTTGATCTTAATAATCAGGGGACTAATGATCTTTTTTTGAAAGCAGAAAACATTGCCGATGATTCTGTTTCCTTGCATGAATTTACTAGAACACTTCACGAAACACTTGAAGCTGAAGCTAAAGAGGAAATTATTGAGATGTTATGGCGATTAGCAATGTCAGATGACGATCTGGATAAGCACGAGGATTACTTGGTTAGAAAGGTGGCAGATCTACTCTATGTTTCTAATACTATTGTTCTTAAAATTAGACACAAGGTCACACAAGAATCTTAAGCTTTTTTCTATTTGAGTAATAAATAATAAATCCTGAGATCAGCCATAGGATGAC
>CAZLQT010000088.1:0-2998 GCA_964561815.1 uncultured Woeseia sp. | reverse complement strand
TTTCAGTAATACAGTTCTCTAAATTATCTGGACTTATCTTAAAATTATCTTCTTGATGAGTTTCTAGAAAAACTGGTTTAGCGTCTGCTAATAGAACCATGTCAGGATAAGAAACCCAATAAGGGCTAATAATTATAACTTCATCTTCAGGCCCTAATACAGACTGGAATAAATTGTATAGGGTTTGCTTAGCACCTGTTGAAACAATTATATTTTCTCGTTCATAATCCAGATTATTGTCTGTTTTAAACTTTTTGATTATTGCGTCCTTTAGCTCAGGGGTACCATCAACTTGGGTATATTTAGTTTGACCTTGATTAATAGCTTTAATAGCTGCTTCTTTTATATGCACAGGTGTATCAAAATCAGGCTCTCCGGCACTAAGGCTAATAATGTCAATACCTTGTGCTCTCAGGTCCATAGCTTTCGCTGAGATAGTAATTGTTGCTGAAGGTTTTACCTTATTTACTCTGTTGGATAAGATCTTTGGCATTATCAATACATTTTAAACAATAGGTCTAATTGATGGCTATAATATCAAATTATGAAAAAAGAATGCTTTAAATTATCTGCTAAATACAAACCTAAAGGAGATCAACCTGAGGCTATCGAAAAGTTATCAGATGGATTATCTGCAGGACTATACAAGCAAACCCTCTTGGGGGTTACTGGCTCTGGAAAAACATTTACTATCGCCAATCTAATCAACGATGAGCAAAGGCCGACACTTATTCTCGCGCCCAATAAAACACTTGCAGCTCAACTCTATGGTGAGATGAGAGAGTACTTTCCAAAAAATAAAGTGGAGTATTTTGTTTCATATTACGATTACTATCAGCCAGAAGCTTATGTGCCAACTACTGATATATATATTGAAAAAGACGCCTCTGTGAATGCTCATATCGAGCAAATGAGGTTATCTGCAACTAAGGCACTAATCGAGAGAAACGACACCATAATTGTAGCCTCAGTATCAGCAATCTATGGTTTGGGTGATCCTGAGTTATACCTCAACATGGTCTTGCATTTAAGTCTTAAAGACAAAACAGAACAGCGCTTTATATTAAGAAGACTCGCTGAACTTCAATATCAAAGGAATTCGATGGAATTTAAACAGGGCATGTTTAGAGTCTTAGGCGATGTCATAGATGTCTATCCTGCGGATTCTGATAATCAAGCCATAAGAATTGAGATCTTTGATGATGAAATTGAGTCTCTATCCTACTTTGACCCTTTGACTGGGGAAGTCTTAAAAAAAACAAGACAGTTAACTATTTTCCCTAAAACTCATTATGTGACACCTAGAGAGATTATGTTACAAGCCGTAGATAAAATTAAGATAGAACTACACAAGCAATTAAAAATACTGAATAAGGCGAACAAACTTGTTGAAGCACAGAGACTTGAGCAAAGGACGCTCTATGATATTGAAATGATAAAAGAACTGGGTTTTTGCTCAGGGATAGAGAATTACAGTAGATATTTATCTGGAAGGGAAGCGGGTGAACCTCCACCTTGTCTAATTGATTACTTGCCTTCAAATGCAATGATTGTGATAGATGAAAGCCATGTAACATTACCGCAGCTAAGAGGAATGTATAAAGGTGATTTTTCAAGAAAATCAACTCTTGTTGAATATGGTTTTAGATTACCCTCAGCTCTTGATAATAGGCCATTAATGTTTGAAGAATTTGAAAATCTTTCACCTCAAACAATCTATGTTTCTGCAACACCTAGAGAATATGAAATAGAAAAATCGGATCAAATAGTCGAACAAATCGTAAGACCTACGGGACTTGTTGACCCAGAAGTAGAAATAAGACCGGTTCTTAATCAAGTTGATGATTTGTTATCAGAAATCAAAAAAAGGACCCCTAAAAACGAAAGAATATTAGTGACCACACTGACAAAGAAAATGTCAGAGGATCTAGCTGATTACTTTGATGACAATCAGATTAAAGTTAGATATCTCCATTCTGATATAGATACTGTAGAACGTTCAGAAATACTTAGAGATCTAAGGTTAGGAGTATTTGATGTTCTTGTCGGTATTAACCTCCTTAGAGAAGGCCTGGATTTGCCTGAAGTCTCACTAGTTGCAATATTGGATGCCGATAAAGAAGGTTTCCTGAGATCTGAAGGTTCACTGATTCAAACGATGGGTAGGGCAGCTCGCAATATTAACGGTAAAGCAATTATGTATGCGGACAATATTACTAACTCAATGAGCAGAGCGATTGAGGAAACAAAACGACGAAGAGATAAACAAATCCAATACAATGCTGATCATAATATTAAACCTAAAACTATTATAAAAAATGTCCAAGATGTAATGGACAACGCTAGAAGCAAACCATCAAAACAATTCCTAAAAATACCTAAATCCATCAAAGGAGAATTCAATCCAGATGATCCGAACTCTATAGGTAAGATAATAGACAAACTTGAATTAGAAATGTTTAATGCTGCGAAAGATCTTAGATTCGAAGACGCTGCTAAAATTAGGGATGAGATCAAACTTATTAAAGATTTTAATTTCGGTATTAATTTTGTTGACACAAAAGATAGAGTTACCAATTAAATCTTCAAAATAGATTTTTTATTACTAGTCATATATCATCTTCAATTAAAAAAACGAGGGTTAAACAGTCATGAATTTATATTTATCTTCAATAATGATGACACTACTTTTATCTGTGAGTACTGTTAATGCGTCTAATCACCAAGAAATTGTTGGTGATTATGAATACGGTAAAATTTTAGCAGAATCTGCTTTCGGACGAGGATGCATGGGGTGTCATTCAATTGATAAGTTTAAAGATGCCTCAGCTGAAGAGATATTAGAACGAATTACAGCATCATGGCATGCAGCAGGATACACCTACGAAGATATTAGTGATATATCTGTCTATTTGTCTAAAGAAGCTCAATCTGAATAATTTTCTATGGAGGCGCGTAGCTCAGCTGGTTAGAGTGCTTGCTTGACATGCAAGAGGTC
>CAZLQT010000087.1:0-3035 GCA_964561815.1 uncultured Woeseia sp. | reverse complement strand
TTAAATATTCCGACGATTTTTGTTTCTGGGGGTCCAATGGAAGCCGGAAAAAGCATCGTTCAAGGAAAAGAAACAACACTGGACTTAGTTGATGCTATGGTGCTTGCAGCGGACGATTCGATTTCAGATGAAGATGTTGAAAACGTTGAACGATCCGCTTGCCCAACCTGTGGCTCGTGCTCAGGAATGTTTACAGCCAATTCAATGAACTGCTTGGTTGAAGCACTGGGTCTAGGTCTTCCAGGCAACGGGAGTGTCTTAGCCACGCATATTGATAGAAAAGGCCTTTTTTTAAAGGCTGGGCAATTAATTGTAGAAATGACAAAGTCGTATTATGAGGATGACAATGAAGATGTTCTCCCTAGAAATATTGCCAATAAGGAATCCTTTGAAAATGCCATGACACTTGATATCGCAATGGGTGGATCAACCAATACTGTGCTTCATATTTTAGCTGCTGCTAAAGAAGGCGGAATCGATTTTAATATTAACGATATTGATCGATTATCTAGACGTGTTCCCAATTTATGTAAAGTGGCGCCAAGCAGTCAATACCATTTAGAAGATGTTCATAGAGCTGGTGGAGTTATGGCAATTCTTGGTGAACTGGAAAAGTCAAAGCTGCTCAATTCAGAGACAAAAACAGTGCATGCACCCAGCCTAAAAGAGGCAATTGAAAAATGGGATATTAACCGTAAACCAACTAAAGAAATTACAGAATTCTACTCTGCTGCACCGGGAATGATCCCTACAACTGAACCCTTTTCACAGAATAAACGTTACGATGAATTAGACACCAATCGGGAAACAGGATGTGTCAGAGATTTAGATAATGCCTATAGTCTTGATGGCGGTCTTGCTGTGCTTAAGGGCAATATTGCTGAAGAAGGCTGTATTGTTAAAACTGCAGGTGTGGATCAAAATAATTTAGTCTTTAACGGGCCTGCAAAAATATTTGAAGGGCAAGATGAAGCGGTGGATGCAATTCTTAACAATGAAGTTCAAGCTGGAGATGTTGTGCTAATTCGATACGAGGGACCCAAGGGGGGTCCTGGAATGCAGGAAATGCTCTACCCCACGAGTTACCTCAAATCTAAAGGTCTTGGTAAAAAGTGTGCCTTGATTACTGATGGTCGATTTTCAGGAGGAACATCAGGATTATCGATTGGTCACATATCTCCCGAAGCTGCTTCTGGAGGCAATTTAGCGTTAATAGAAGATGGTGACCTCATCAATATCGATATCCCGAAGAGAAGCATTAATGTCGATTTATTACCTGAAGAAATTGAACAACGAAGACTGGCAATGCAAGGTAGAGGTTCGAAAGCTTGGAAGCCTAAAGTTAGACAAAGAATTGTGAGTGAAGCTTTGCAAGCCTATGCATTAATGGCAACATCAGCCTCTGATGGAGCAGTCCGAGTGGTTCCGAAGGAACAAGGCCATGAGTAATGAAATAAAAAGTATTGCGATCCTAGGTGGTACTGGTGCATTGGGTTCTGCTTTGACGAAAAAGTGGTCTAATGCTGGCTACAGAATTGTCATCGGATCAAGAGATCCAGAAAAGGCAGAAAGAATAGCTACAGAGATTAACCAAGAATTAAATTCTGATAAGGTCATTGGCTCTGATTTAAAGACTGCGGCGAGTCAGTCAGATATTTCAGTTCTAACTGTCCCTTATTTTAGCCACAAAGACACACTTACACTTATTAAAGAAGATCTGGCAGGAAAAATTCTAATCGATACAACAGTTCCATTACAAAAAGAAGTGACTAAAGTAAGACTTCCAAGCCTAGGCTCTGCTGCACTTGAAGCTCAAGCCATTCTTGGGTCTGAGACAGAGGTTGTATCTGCGCTTCAAAATATTGGTTCACATTTGGTCGGTTCAAAAGACCAAATCAAAGCTGAGGTTTTAGTTACCGGTAATAATGAAGAATCTGTTGAGACTGTCATTTCTTTACTCGATGATCTGGGATTAAAATCATGGTATGCAGGCTCATTGGAAAATTCAGCAGCAGCTGAAGCATTAACCTCGGTCCTGATTGTGATTAATAAAAAGCACAAACTAAAATCATCAGGAATCAATATAACCTCCAACTGAATTCAAGATATAGTTTATGAACTCAAGATCGGCTAATAATAAGCTTGAAGTGATTGCACTAAATAATGTGCCCTCAATAAAAGAGGACGATGATATAGCAAAAATCATTCTCGAGCATTCCAAAGAAGATAATCTTGGGATTCAAAATAATGACATCATTGTCATAGCCCAAAAAATTATTTCTAAATCTGAAGGACAATTGGTTGATCTAGAAACAATCGTTGCAAGCGAACAAGCAGAGGAAATTGCTAAACAAACCTCGAAAGATGCTCGACTGGTTGAACTGATTATTCAAGAGTCCAATGAGATTATAAGAATTCAGGATGGAATAATTATCGTGGAGCATCGACTTGGTCATATTCTCGCAAATGCAGGAATTGACCAATCAAACATAGAGAATGGAGATGGGCACGTTTTATTATTGCCAGAGAATCCAAGTAAATCTGCTGATCAAATCAGGCGCTCTATAGAATCGACTCTAGCTGTTGAGGTGGGAGTGATTATTACCGACAGTATGGGTAGAGCATGGAGACTCGGAACAACAGGTCATGCAATTGGTTCGTCAGGTGTAAAAACCGTTATTGACCTAAGAGGAAAGAAGAAAGATTTATTTGGTCGAGAATTACAAACCACCGTTATTGGTTTCGCAGACCAAATAGCCTCTTCAGCAGCCTTGGTTATGGGAGAAAGCAATGAGGGAAAACCAATTGCTATTGTCAGAGGCATTGATATGCCTTCTGATTCTGATAGTGTCAATGATTTGATAAGGTCCAAGGAAGAGGATTTATTCCGGTGAGCATGAGTGATAATAATCTTATAGCCATAAGTGGCGGCATCGGTGGCGCCAAATTATGTTATGGCTTAGACCAAATACTTCAACCTGAGCAGCTTCGGGTTATTGCTAACACCGGCGATGATTTCTTGTATCTCGGCTTTT
>CAZLQT010000086.1:0-3038 GCA_964561815.1 uncultured Woeseia sp. | reverse complement strand
CCGGGTTTAGTTCAAACCAATATTGCTCGCAGCGCTCCAATAGTCCTTCGCAAAGGTTTTGAATGGTTTGGTGGCGCGATCTCTAAAACACTACAAGAAGGGGCTGCTACTCAAGTTTATGTAGCTACTAATCCCGCTCTCAAAGGAGTCAGTGGAGCGTATTTTGAGGACTGTAATGCAGTTACCGTCAGTGGTAATAATTTCGTATTTGATAAACCAATGGCAGAACGTCTATGGTCCATTGGAGAAGAGATGGCTCAGGGATATCTAATTGATTGGGAATAATTATAGAGGAGGTCAAAGAAGCTATGAGCGACCCACTAGAGCTTAAACAATATATTAGGACAGTAGATGATTTCCCAATTCCAGGGATAAAGTTCAGAGACATTACAAGCCTGATTGAAACTCCCGTCGCTTTTGTAAAGACCTGTAAGGAGCTTGCCAGACTTACTGAGAAATTTGATGCCACTATGATTGCCAGCATTGAGAGCAGGGGATTTATCTTTGCTGGTTCAATTGCTCACGATCTCTCACTGCCTTTTGTATTGGCGAGAAAACCTGGCAAACTTCCAAACGAGACTTTTAAGAAGAGTTTTGATCTTGAATATGGAAGTACTTCGATCGAGATTCAAACCAATACCAAGATTAAGAACACAGACCGAGTAGCTATAGTTGATGATCTCATTGCTACTGGCGGGACAGGAATAGCTTGTGCTGAGCTATTGACTGAAAACTTTGGAGTCAAACCTCAAAATATAATTATATTGGCAGTTATAGATCTACCTGAGCTAGGAGGAAGTAAACGCATTGTTGACGAAGGCTATGCTGTTGATTCATTGGTAGCCTATTAATACATCAAAAACCATACTGTATTTTTATTTACAAATTTTTCTATTTTATTGTTGACAAAGTTACTAATTTTGTTACATTAATTCTTGCAAGCGAAGTATGGAAATGGAGGTGGCAACACCAAAAGGGAAATCCAAAGATTGAAGTAGGCAGAAGGGAAGGAAAACAGACAAACCGAAAGACCCTCTGCCCGCGAAAAACCCAGGGACTTAACAGTCCCTTTTTTTATTCTTGGATGTAGCTACTAAAACAAGATGCAAAAAAAGTATGAAATAGTTCTCTATGGAGCGACGGGCTTCACCGGTCAGCTTTGTGCAAAATATTTGATGAATAACTACCCAGATTTAAATTGGGCAATTGCAGGAAGAGATAAGGAAAAATTAGAACAGCTCAAATCAGATATAAACTTTTCAGGCGATGTCTTAATTGCAGACGGGCAAGATCTTGAAGCTCTGAATGCGTTAGCAGAACAAACAAAAGTGGTTTTATCTACCGCCGGCCCTTTTGCTAGATACGGTTCTCTTTTGGTACAGGCCTGTGTTGAGCAAGGATCGCACTATACTGATATCACTGGCGAGAATCACTGGGTGCGAGACATGATTGATCAACATCATGAAAAAGCCGCATCTAAAGGAGTTAGGATTATCCCTTCTTGTGGTTATGATTCTATCCCCTCCGATATCGGCACTTATTTTGCAGTTTCTCAATTTGATAAGCCTGTGAGCCGAGTGGATGTTTATCAAGAAGCTGTGGGTTCTGCTTCTGGTGGTACAACAGAAACTATGTTCACTATTGGTAATGTACCTAAGAAAATGAGAGAGCCTTTTGTTTTAAATCCTCAAAATTCAGTCTCGGATATTCAGAGGAAGCTTTCAAAAGATGGTTTCAAGATCCAAAAGATTGAACAATTAGATGGGTGGTCAGGTGCTGGATTAATGGCTATAGCTAATACTAGAGTGGTAAGACGATCAGCGGCTTTGATGGAACAAAATAAAAAACCCTACGGTAAAGATTTTACCTTTGGAGAGCACGGATTATTCAAAACAAAAAAATTAGCCAAAATCACTTCCTATGGTTTGTTGTTTGCCGTTATGATTATCGCCTCTCCATTAAGGCATATAGTCCGACCGTTTTTATTGAAACCTGGAGAAGGGCCCAGCAAAGAAGCGCGAGATAAGGGATGGTTCAGATCAACCTTCATAGCCCAAGCTGAGGACGGTGAACAAAAGACTTGTTCAATCTACGGATCGGGGGATCCTGGATACAAGTCCACCTCAAAACTTGTGTGTGAATCGGCTTTAGTTTTAGCCAAATCAGACAATTTACCTGGTGGTGATCAATACGGAGGAGTCCTAACTTCTGCAGTTGGGTTGGGAGATGAATTAATTTCAAGACTAAAAACAGCCGGGATAGAATTTAAGTCTTGAAAATTTAATCTAAACAATAAAGAATATTGCTGTGAATATTTTTAGGAAGAAAAAATTTTTACTTGTAGCAGGTTTACTTTTTGTAACTTCTGCATCTGTTCACTCTATAGAACATAGATTCATTGACGAAGACATTTCCCATATAGAATGTCTATTATGTGATAACACAGTTTCTGACTCCATTGAAACACAGATCAACGTTGACAAGGTTTCCCTGTCGGAAATTCTAAAAGATGAAATAAATAATAACTTTATTTCATTTAATCTTAATTCCTATTACTCAAGAGCGCCTCCTAAATAAAGCTTAAATTTTTCTTAAATTTTAGTTTTTACAATAGGAGGTTTTATGAAGAACTATCGTATTGCGCTTTTTATAATTAGCGCTTTAATTACAAACAATATAATTGCAGATGAAATAGAGGAAGTCGTGGTTACTTCATCTTATATCAATCAATCCAGCGATGAGATCAAGGATCCATTGCATATTATTACTGAGCAGGAATTAGAGACAAATCCAACTCAAAGCTTGGGTGAGTCAATTGATAACTTGCTTGGTGTTTCATCTTCAGATTATGGCGCAGCTGTTGGGCAACCAATCATTAGAGGTATGTCTGGGAGCAGGGTCAAAATCCTAAACAATGGTTTACTTGTTCGCGATATTTCAGGATTGGGTGCCGATCATTTGAATGAGGTTGATATGAACAATATCAAACAAATTGAGATCGTCAGAGGGCCCTCATCTTTGATGTATTCCAATGGAGC
>CAZLQT010000085.1:0-3067 GCA_964561815.1 uncultured Woeseia sp. | reverse complement strand
AGATTCAGCAGTAGCCAATGCAGAAAATAATTTTGGTTTAGATATAGATGATTTAAAAGTATCTAATGCCTATGTTGATGAAGCTCCTACTTTTAAGAGATTTAGAGCAAGAGCAAGAGGTAGAGGAACAAGGATACTAAAAAGAAATAGTCATATAACAATAGAAATTTCGGACGAATAAATTATGGGACAAAAAGTACATCCAACAGGAATAAGATTAGGAATCAGTAAGGGCTGGGCATCTAAGTGGTTCACTAGTTCTTCAGATTATTCAAAAAATGTTTTTCAGGATTTCAAGATTAGAGAATATCTAAATAAGAAACTGAAGGATGCGGCTGTGAGTAAAATTCAAATTGAGAGGAGTTCTGAAAATATAACTGTAGCAATATTTTCTGCTAGGCCAGGTATTGTCATTGGGAAAAAAGGGGAAGGTATTGAATCTTTGAGAAGAGAAGTAGCAAAACTCCTAGATACATCTATTAATAACGTTCTTCTTAATATAAATGAAATCAAGAAACCAGAATTAGATGCAAAACTTGTTGCTTCATCAATAACTCAGCAACTAGAAAGAAGAGTGCTCTACAGAAGAGCAATGAAGAGAGCGGTAACAAATACAATGAGGCTTGGTGCAAATGGAATTAAGGTCAAAATTGCAGGAAGGCTTAATGGTGCTGAGATTGCAAGATCTGAATGGTATCAAGAAGGCAGAGTTCCTCTCCATACTCTTAAAGCAAATATTGATTATGGAGTCTCAGAGGCTAAAACAACCTATGGAATTATTGGTGTAAAAGTTTGGATTTTCCAAGAAGAAGAGATTAATTAAAACAACAAAATAGATGAGTGAGAGATGCTTCAACCAAAAAGAACTAAATATAGAAAGCAAATGAAGGGCAAAAATAGAGGCTTAGCTTCTAGAGGTAGCACTATAAATTTTGGCGAGTATGGTCTCAAGGCAACTGGGAGAGGAAGAATTACTGCTAGGCAGATAGAAGCAGCAAGAAGAGCTATGACCAGGCATATAAAAAGAGGCGGTAAGATATGGATAAGAATCTTCCCAGATAAGCCTATAACTAAAAAACCTTTAGAGGTTAGACAAGGAAAAGGTAAAGGCAATGTTGAGTATTGGGTTGCACAGATTCAGCCTGGAAGGATCCTATATGAGATGAGTGGAGTTGAGGAAAGTCTGGCAGAAGAAGCTTTTAAGCTAGCCGCAGCTAAGCTCCCTATAAGCACAAAGTTTGTTAGCAGGCAAATAATATGATTGACCTAAAAGAAATGAGAACAAAGTCTAGCGTAGACCTAAAGAAGACATTAGATGATCTTCTTGAAGAGCATTTCAAGTTAAAGCTCCAGGCAGCAACTGGTCAGTTATCTAATACAAGCCAGTTTAAAAATATAAAAAAAGATATAGCCAGACTAAGAACAATTCTAAATGAGAAATCAAATGATTAAGGAAACAGAAAAGAAAGTTAAAAAAACCATTACAGGCACTGTAGTTAGCAATTCTATGCAGAAGACTATCACTGTTTCTATAAAGAGAAGGTTGAAACATCCTCTGTATAACAAATACATATACAAAACATCAAAAATTTTAGCCCATGATCAAGAGATGGTATCAAAGGTTGGTGATACAGTTTCAATTGAAGAGTCAAAGCCTATTTCAAAAAATAAATCTTGGATTTTGACTAAGGTAATCAAAGCAGGTCAAGAAGAGTAATAATAATGATTCAAACAGAAACAGTTTTAAATATTGCAGATAACAGTGGAGCTAGAAAGGTTTTGTGTATCAAAGTTCTTGGCGGTTCCAGAAAGAGATATGCAAGGATTGGAGACATTATCAAAGTTACTATTAAGGATGCCATTCCACGTGGAAAAGTAAAAAAAGGTGATGTTTATGATGCTCTTGTTGTGAGGACCAAGCATGGAGTTAGAAGAGCAGATGGCTCACTTATAAGGTTTGATGGGAATGCTGCTGTTCTTCTTGATAATAAAAGAGAACCAATTGGAACAAGGGTCTTTGGCCCAGTTACTAGGGAACTTAGAGCTAAGAAGTACTTAAAAATAATTTCTTTGGCACCAGAAGTAATTTAAGAGGTAATTTTTTGAATAAGATAAAAAAAGGCGATGATGTGATTGTTCTATCTGGAAAAGATAAGGGTAGAACTGGACAAGTATTGAGTGTCCTAAATAACTCAAAAGTTCTAGTTGAGAACATTAATATCGTAAAGAAACATCAGAAAGGAAACCCAAATACGGGCCAAGAGTCTGGAATTGTGGAGAAAGAAATGCCAATACATATTTCAAATGTATTGCTCCTGAATCCTATAACAAATAAGGGTGACAAAGTAGGGATAAAAAAGTTAGAGGATGGAACAAAAGTAAGATATTTCAAATCTAATAATGAAGTGGTAGACATTTAGACATGGCAAGATTAAAGGAACAATATAAAAAAGATATTAGACCTGGTTTACAGAAAACTCTTGGTTTTAATAACCTCATGCAAGTGCCAGAGATCAAGAAGATTACTCTTAATATGGGGGTAGGAGAAGTCCTTCAAGACAAAAAAGCGATTGAGAAAGCTCAATCTGATATGGAAAATTTATCAGGACAAAAAGCAGTAATAACTCGAGCAAAAAAATCTGTTGCATCATTCAAAATAAGAGAGGGCATGCCAATAGGTGTCAAAGTAACGCTTAGGAAAGAAAGAATGTATGAATTCTTAGACCGCTTGATTAATATTGCGTTGCCTAGAGTTAGAGATTTTAGAGGACTCAATCAAAGGTCATTTGATGGAAATGGAAATTATAGCATCGGCGTGAAAGAGCAAATTATTTTTCCTGAGATTGATTATGACAATATAGATAAAATTAGAGGTTTAGATATTAGCATCACAACAACAGCGACCAATGACGAGGATGCACTTGCTTTATTAAAAGCATTTAATTTTCCAATTAAAGAGAAAAGTCTTCAGGAAGAAAATCAAGAATCAGCAGAAGAGCCAGTAGAAGCAGCATCAGCAGAAGAGCCAGTAGAAGCAGCATCAGCAGAAGAGCCAGTAGAAGCAGCA
>CAZLQT010000084.1:0-3079 GCA_964561815.1 uncultured Woeseia sp. | reverse complement strand
CCTGGTTCTGCAATATTGATATCCCCCAACATTGCTATACTTGCCGAGACGCCTCCTGTTGTTGGATCAGTTAAAACTGAGATATAGGGTATTTTTGCTGCATCTAGCTCAACAAGTGCTGAGGTAGTTTTTGCTAGTTGCATAAGGGAGAGAAAAGCTTCTTGCATTCTCGCCCCACCGCTCGCAGTAAAACAAACTAGTGGGATCTTATTCTCGATACTTAAATTAACAGCTCTTACAAATTTCTCACCCACAACTGATCCCATGGAGCCCCCTAGAAAATTAAACTCAAAAGCGCAAGCAACTAATCCAATGCCCTTTACTTCTCCTTGCATGACAATTAGAGCATCGTTCTCTCCAGATTTTCTCTTTGACTCGGTTAATCGATCCTTGTATTTTTTTGTGTCCTTAAACTTCAATGGATCAGTTGAAATTATGTTACTAAAAAATTCTCTTGATGTTCCTTCATCAAAAAACTGAGTGAGTCTATACCTTGCAGAAATCCTCATGTGATGATTACACTTGTTGCAAACATGGAGATTTCTTTCTAGATCAGCCCGATACAATTGAGCCTTGCAAGACTCGCAGGTCACCCATACACCTTCCGGCACTGATTTAACCCGTTGAGATTTTTTAGTCTTTATCCTAGACGGAACAATTTTCTTAAACCAATTCATATTATTTTAAATCTTAATAATCTCATCTTATCTCAATGTCTTTACTAGGCAATTGATATTTTTCAGGGTATTTTATGCCAACCAGATAAAGCCCTTCTGGTGATAGTGTTTTTGATGCCTGTTGTCTGTTCCTAGCCTCTAGTATCTCCTGCATTTGGTGTGGCTCTAATCTGCTAGTACCTATATCAACCAAAGTCCCCATAATATTTCTTATCATATGATGCAGAAAGGCGTTGCCAATAAAAGAGATTCTAATCTGATTATTATCCTCGTTTATAAAATCAATTGACCGCATCTCTCGTATTGGGTTTTTTGATTGACAACTTGAAGCCCTAAATGAAGAAAAATCATGCTTTCCAATCAAATATTTCGCGGCATCCCTCATTCTTTCCATATCAATCGGTTGATCTATATAGAGTGCTCTTGAGTTTAAAAAGACGTCAGGCTTTTTGGTTTTTAAACAGTAATCATAACGACGATAAATCGCAGACCTTCTGGCATCAAACTCCATGGGCACCTCTTTACTCCACTGAATTAATATGTCTCCAGGTAACCCTGCATTAATACCGTCTACCCATTGATCAGAACCCCTTGTTACAGTCGTACTAAAGTGGAAGACTTGCTCATACGCATGTACTCCACTATCCGTCCTTCCTGATCCATGGATTCTGATGTTTTCGTTAGCTACGAAGCTTATTGCTTTCTCTATATGATCCTGGATTGTCTCTTGGTCTTTTTGTGATTGCCAACCACAATATTGCGTGCCTTTATACTGAACTCCGCAAGCTACTTTAGTTGCTGAGGAAGACATGATTTAGAGATAAGAATTTATAATTGTTTCAGCAATCTGTATTGAATTGAGTGCGGCCCCTTTTCTGATATTATCTGCAACAATCCATAGGTTTATAGAATTTTGAGTTGAAAGATCCTTTCGTATCCTACCCACATAGACTTTATCGGTTCCCTGTCCATCTTTAATAGGCGTTGGATATTCACCACCGTTCATAACCTCAATATGAGGGCATGCATCTAACAATTCATTGACGAGGGAAATACTAATCTCCGATTCAGTCTCAAAAGTTACTGCCTCGGAATGACCAACTCTTACGGGTACTCGAACCGCTGTTGCATTGACCTCAATATCGTTTGATCCAAGAATCTTTTTTGTCTCCCAAACCAACTTCATTTCCTCGAGGGTGTAACCATTATCTTGAAATTCTCCAATTTGGGGGATGACATTATGTGCGAATACTTCATCAGAATCTTTTGACGAAGTGTTGTTATCACTTAGTTGTTTTTCCAGTAACTCTATAGCCCTTCGACCGGCCCCAGATATTGATTGGTAAGTTGCTATATTTATTTTCTTAATCGCGGTGTGATTATGAATCGGTGCAAGAGCAATGATCAATTGAATGGTGGAACAATTTGGATTAGCTACAATATTCTTAACCTTATAACCAGAAAGAGCTGAAGGGTTAACTTCAGGAACCACTAGAGGAATTTCGTCGTCATATCTAAATTCTGAGGTGTTATCTATAACCACAGCTCCAGCTTTGGCTGCCAATGGGGCGAAATCTCTTGAAACAGAAGCTCCAGCTGAAAAGAAGGCAAAATCTATTCCCTTAAAATCAAAGTTGTCTAGATCGATGATCTCTAGGTCTTTAGATTGGAAATGAACCTTCTGACCTAATGATCGCTTACTTGCTATGGGAGTAAGTTGCTCAACGGGAAAAGCACGTTCTTCAAGGATAGAAATCATTGACTCTCCAACCATCCCTGTGGCACCTACAACAGCTACATTAAATTTTTTCATGGTATTAAATTATGACGTGACGTCAACGTCAGCATTTTGTGCCCGATGGCGCAAGTAATGATCCATAAGAGTAATTGCAAGCATTGCTTCAGCTATTGGCGTGGCTCTTAGTCCTACACAAGGATCATGACGCCCTTTAGTGACGATTTCGGTTTCCTCGCCTGACTTATCGATTGTTTCTGCTGGTTTGATAATGCTCGAGGTTGGCTTTAAGGCAATGCTCGCAAGGATATCCTGTCCTGATGAAATACCCCCAAGTGTGCCGCCTGAATTATTTTGCTTAAAACCAGACGAATCTATTTCGTCTCGGTGTTCACTGCCTCGCTGAGTTACTACTGAAAAACCAGCTCCTATCTCCACCCCTTTAACGGCATTAATACTCATTAAAGCATGAGCAATATCGGCCTCAAGCTTATCAAAAACAGGTTCACCTAAACCAACGGGGACTTGCGTAGCAAGAATATTTATCTTTGCCCCTATTGAATCGCCATCTCTTCTTAGTTGGTCCATAAAGGATTCTAATTCTTCTATTTTTTCAGGGTCTCCTGCGAAAAAAGGATTGGTGCCGATAAAATCTTTTTCTTTTAAC
>CAZLQT010000083.1:0-3153 GCA_964561815.1 uncultured Woeseia sp. | reverse complement strand
ATTTAGTTTTAGAAACTCAGTAAGTTCTGAATTATCGCTATTACTTAGATGTTGTTGATTCAACCACTCTAGTTTTTCTAAATCAAATTTAGCACTGGATTTATTGATATTCTTTACATCGAAAGCATCAATCATCTCTTGAATGTTAAACACTTCTTGATCGCCAAAAGACCATCCTAACCTAACCAAGTAATTCAGCATCGCTTGAGGAAGAAAACCTTGATCTTTGTATTCAAGAATATTCATAGCGCCGTGTCGCTTAGACAACCGAGAACCATCGGTCCCAAGAATCATCGGCAAATGAATAAATTCAGGTTTTTTATAACCCATGGCATCCATTAATTGAAGATGCTTAGCACTGTTTTTTAAATGATCATCACCACGGATAATGTGAGTAATTTCTGATTCATTATCGTCAATAACAACAGCGAAATGATATGTTGGAGCTTTATTTGATCTTAGAATAATAAAATCGTCGAGTTCATCTTTATGAACTGTAATCTGGCCATACACTGAGTCATTAATAATTATGTCTTCTTTAGTATTTGCCTTGAAACGAATAACAAATTCACCATCTTGATCATCCTTGTCTCGACATCGGCCATCGTACCTAGGATTTTCTCCCTTCTTGGTTTGTTCAGCCCTCATCTTCTCAAGCTCATCAGGAGTGCAATAGCATTTGTAAGCATGGTCCGCTTGGATCAATCCTTCTGCTTTTTCTTGGTAGATATCAAATCGCTTTGATTGATAAACAATATCCTCGTCATGATCTAGGCCAAGCCATTGCATCCCTGCTAATATTGCTTCAATTGATTCTTCAGTTGATCGCTCAATATCAGTATCTTCGATTCTTAAGAGAAATTGTCCACCTTTGTTTCTGGCAAACAACCAAGAATACAGAGCGGTCCTAACACCTCCAATATGAAGAAAGCCAGAAGGGCTTGGTGCAAAACGAGTTCTAACCAATGTTGGGCTCCACTATTTTCTTTAGTTCTTCAGCGCTCTCCACCACAGCTTCATAACATCTGGGTTCGATGGTGAAATTAGCGAAACCATGAATGAGGTCTTCGTATTCTTTATAGTAGACTTTTACCCCAGCTTTCTTTAAAAATTCATAATAAGCCAAACCTTCATCTCTGAGAGGGTCAAACCCAGCTGTAATAACAACAGCAGGCGGCAATAATTCTGGGGTTTTATAGTTCATCGGAGCTACATAAGGATTGGTATGATCTTTTTCACTCATATAATTATCATGAAACCATTTAAGCAGATCCTTGGTCAGTAAAAAATAGCCGTCAGTAAACGTCCTAATAGATTCATAATCACCCTTACCATCAACCCCTGGATAGAGTAAGTACTGTCGATCAGGCATTTGTTTGGATTCTTCTAGACGTTTAATACAAAGACAGGTTGATAAATTAGCCCCTGCACTATCTCCTCCTACAGTAATCTTTTGGGGATCAACACCTAAACTCTCTGCGTTCTCAACCAGCCAATCCATTGCCTTATCACAATCTTCTAGAGGAATAGGAAATCGGTATTCTGGTGCCAGTCTGTATTCAACTGAAAAAACTCTCCAGCCAAGGAGACCAACTAAGTGCTTACAAAGTGAGTCATGAGTTCTTAAACTGCCAATTGAGAATCCTCCGCCATGAAAATAAAGAAGCGTCTGACCTTGATGATCAATAGATTCTTTTGGGAAATATTCACGAACCCTTATTGATCCATCATCAACCTCGATCTGGTGATCTTTGTGTTTAATTCGAGGTGGTCTTTTCTGTAATCTGTCGGCAGTCTTGTTGTAATAATCTCTAATGGTTTGAGGGTCTAGACTATATATATCCTTGGTGATTCTCCTCTTTTCTAATATATATAAGATAATCTGTTGGCCAGGATGCATTGTCCTGTTATCTACTGCAATATCATTGCCTTTGAGAAGACGTCTTTTTAAAGCGTCTGGCAACATCATAATTAAATTAAGACTTAGATCCATAGTAAATAGCTAACCTATCGTGAAATCATTAAACTCTAGATCATCGCTAATAGCAACTTCATCCACTCTCTCAACAACCGCCATTTCAGGTCCAACTTGAAGCCATTTAAGAAGCTCATTGATTCCCGATTCACTTCCTTGTGCTATTACTTCAACACTCCCGTTTGCTAAATTTATAGCAGAGCCAAGAACATCAAAATCAGCTGCTTTTCTTTTTGTGCTGTCCCTAAAAAATACCCCTTGAACTCTTCCAGTTATTTTAAAGCATCGAGTAACCATATCTTTTTTTATAAACCTACTACTGATTTAAGAATGAAATAACATGTGCAGTAATCTGGTCTATATTGAGCTCGAAGATCCCTCCTTGGGTACCCTCTAGTTCAATATAATTCATTTCACTAATCAAATCAGATGCTGCCTTTGTCGCTTTTGTTAATGAACTCTGATCATTAATAACGAGTGTCGGAAGTTTTAAGTGAGGTAAACGCTCCTCAGAAATATAATTAAACATTGCATGAAAACCAAACCACCCCTTATCGAGATTTTGTAGTTGATCTAAAAAATTAGACATCGCTTTCTCCAAAGTAACCCCTTCGGCACGATTCTCAATGGTAAATTCCCACATCGATCTTAAAGATTCTAAGTCCTCATTAAGAGGCGTTGTGGATAAAGAGGACAACATTTCCTGTCTCTTTTCTTGGTTAAAATATGGGTAGGTGACAAAAATAATTTTATTAATTAAATTTGACTCTAAAATGCCTATTTCATTTGCAATTGCTGAACCGGTATGAAAACCGAGCAAGTTGACTCTCTTAGAGATTCGATCATCATTGATCAAAGTTTTAATCACTTCAATTGAAGATGTGGCGTAATCATGAATACTGATTGGTTCCTTGATCTTCTCTGAGCGACCATAACCGATCATATCAATGGAAACAGCAGAGCAATTGCTTTCCTTTGTGAGGTGCTTGCAGAAGCTGTCATAATAACCTCCTGAGTACGGCATCGGATGCAGGCAGATTAAGGTCGGTCCCTTGTTTTCATATAGCCTGACATGCATTTGTCCCAAGGACGTGTCAACATATATGAGTTCTGGAGAATCAGCAGTCACGGAGATCAATTTGGCAATTAATTTTTTTCATAGGTTAATTATAATGATG
>CAZLQT010000082.1:0-3258 GCA_964561815.1 uncultured Woeseia sp. | reverse complement strand
GAGACCCGATACTCTATCGGATTTTGCATCTTGAGCATCAACGCACAGGCAATGAATGGTGCATCTACCCTATGTATGATTTTGCACACACCTTATCTGATGCCATTGAGGGAACAACCCATTCACTCTGCACCTTGGAATTTGAAGATCATCGCCCTTTGTATGAGTGGTTTCTCGAACATCTAGATCTTCCAAATCAACCAAGACAAATAGAATTCTCTCGTTTAAATCTGGAGCACACTATTACCAGCAAAAGAAAATTAGGCGAATTGGTGGATAAAAATATTGTCAATGGGTGGAACGACCCAAGAATGCCAACATTATCTGGCATGAAAAAAAGAGGTTATCCGGCAAGTGCGATTAGGGATTTCTGTCATCGTGTAGGTATTACTAAAAAAGATAAGTCCATAGAAATGGCCTTGCTGGAAAATTCTGTGCGAGAAGAATTAGACAGCTCTGCACCCAGAGCAATGGCAATATTGAACCCCTTGAAAATCACCCTAGAAAATTACCCCGAAGGCTCAAGTGAACAAATTGAAGCAAAGAATCACCCGAAGGATTCTGCAATGGGTCATCGAACCATGCACTTTGGCAGAGAAATATTTATCGAACGGGATGACTTTATGGAAGAACCTTCTGAGAAATTTTATCGTCTTAAACCGGGCGGTGAAGTTCGACTAAGATTTGCCTATATTATTCAATGCAAAGAAGTCATCAAAGATAAAGACGGCAATATTACAGAATTGATATGCAACTATGACCCTGACACTAAGAGTGGCACTGGAAGCTCGACGAAAAAGGTCAAAAGCGCTATTCACTGGGTCTCTGCAAGTGATCACATCAAAGCTCAAGTTAATCTCTACGAGACCTTGTTCTCAACGGCTCAACCCACTTCAGAGGCAGATATAAATCCAAATTCGCTCAAGATTCTAGAAGATGTGGTGATTGAGTCGAGTTTAGCTAAGGCAAAAGCTAAAGAGCGTTTTCAATTTGAAAGAAACGGCTACTTTATTTTGGACAGTGATGATGGAATGAAAGTGTTTAATCGAATCATCACCCTCAAAGACACCTGGGCAAAAATTAAAAATAACTAGTCCTTATTTTCTCTTGCTGAGAAGACTTAGCCAATTCTTATAAAGAGTCACTCCTGTTTCTATCCAACTCAGATCAATACCCTCGAGAGCAGTAATATCAAAACTATTGAATTCTTTGTTAGTAATAATATTCTTTTTCTCTTCCTCTAATCTATTAACGGTTATATCAGAGAAGTAATTTTCTGGAACTTCTGGGTAATCAGGCCTTTGGCCAGTGAGATAATTCTTGATTTCCCTCTCGTACTCTTTGAGTAAACTTTTATCATCGTATTCTGGATGACCCTGGAATAAGATTAAGTCCGATTCTTCATTGGCTAAAAGAAAAAAACCGGCATGGTCATTTACAGCTAGAATTTTCAAATTGGTCTGCTCAATTTCTTCGATTGAAATGTCGTAGTAATGCGAGTGAGGCCCATTGAAACCATCGGTTATGTTCTCCATCAAAGGATGTTCTGGGTGAAGAATTCGATGAGGGAAAACACCCCAAGACTTTGAACTCCTAAGCGTGCGATTAATATTAAATTTTGCTTTCATTAAAGCATGTGTGGCAAGACATGAGCAGAGAATTGAATTTGTGTTTTGTTCAGCCCATTCCATAACCTCGATCAATGGGCCCCAAAACGACTCTTGGGTCATATCTACTTGTGACGGATTAGCACCCGAGATAATAAGACCGTCGTAATCACGCTGCATAAAATCCTTAATAGAGTTGTAGTGTTGGTCAATATATTTTTTTGAATAATCACTACGAGATTCAGCGTCCACGGTGGTTGGGTAAACATGCACTAGTGTTTTATTGTCGCTGGCCAATAATCTAATAAATTGTCTCTCTGTAGCCTCTAAGGCCGCGTCGGGCATGAGGTTCAACAATCCAATATGCAACTCATTATCAAAAGAATGATCGAGAGCATCCTCTGGGGTTAAAATCATTCCTTGATCTGCGAGTCGATCAATAGAAGGAAGCTTTGGATGAGCTACAACAGGCATAATTAAAAATCTTTTTTTGTTAAACGATTGTTGCTAAAGCGTCCAACATTTCGTTGGGAGCCTCATTAACGATAGCATGACCGCAATTGGGAAGCATCACCGTTGAAGATTGAGGAATGTTCTCAGCAAGGTCTTTGGCATTGCGGACAGGGGTCATAAAATCATCTTCGCCTAAGATTAATAATGTCGGTGCCTGAATTTGCTTGCTTCGCTCAACTCCATCGACATAATCATGACAAGCCTTAAGATCATTATAGATAACACCTGGACCACTGCGCTCTAGAAGCCGACCCAACTTTCCAATCATCCAAGTGCCTGGTACTTGTGATCCGCCAAGGTGAGCGGCTTGACTGTGAGACCAAAAATTAACCATCTCCTTAGCCACGTCTTTGTCTTCTTTAGCACTATCAAGCAATAAATCACCAACGGGCATAGGAATAGACGTTCCCACCATAGCTAAATGTTTAATGCGATCTGGATAACGAGCTGCAACATCAAAAGCTACTAAGGAACCCATGCTGTGGCCAACAATAATGGTTTTATCTTGACCGCTGGCATCCAGTGCTTTAACCACCCAGTCAGCCATGCCTTCAATGCTGGGAATGACCTCACCTTCGGAGCGACCGTGTCCAGGGAGATCGACAGCAAGAATATTTAAACCGCGTCTGGCAAAGTGTCGGCCTGCTAAAGTCCATACAGTATGATCCATTGCTGTTCCGTGAATAAAGGTCATACCCATATTGCCATCGATATGTTCTTTACTCCCCGTGGCGATATAAGTCTTGTGATTATCAACATCAATATACATTGTTCATTCCTTATTATTTTTTAAGTGCTTTAGATGCAGCTTTAAGACCTTTCTCAAGATCTTCAATAAGATCCTCAACAGATTCAATGCCAATAGAGAGGCGGATCAAACCTTCCGATATGCCCGCTTCTTCTAGCGCCTCAACAGTCATACGTTGATGCGTGGTGCTGGCAGGATGAATAACCAGTGATTTAGCATCACCGATATTGGCCAGGTTAGAAAATAAATCAAGACGATCAATAAAAACTTGTCCAATCTCTCTGCCGCCCTTAATGCCAAAACTAAAGACTGCGGTTGAACCTTTTGGAAGGAGCTCCTTAGCCAAGTCGTGGTTGGGGTGATCCTTAAGATTCGGATGACTGACCCAGT
>CAZLQT010000081.1:0-3304 GCA_964561815.1 uncultured Woeseia sp. | reverse complement strand
TGCAAGCAGTTCATTAACTCTTAAAAACCCTCTAAGGATAAGAAAGTTTGAAGATAATTCTTATTACGTGAATGGGACCCCTAGTGATTGTGTGTTTTTAGCCTTAACAAGGGTTTTAGATGAAACACCAGATATTTTAATTAGCGGAATAAATCATGGAGCTAATTTAGGTGATGATGTGCTTTATTCGGGAACTGTAGGTGCTGCAATGGGAGGTCGATTTAGTGGTATACCTTGTTTGGCTGTCTCTGTCACAAATCTAAAGCCCAATTATATGGACACAGCTATAGAGGTAACATCAAACATAGTTAGGGATCATATAAAAAATTTAAAGAATCAAGCAGTACTGAATATTAATGTTCCCGATATCCCAAAAAAAGACATTCAAGGTTATGCGATCACACAACTAGGTAGAAGAGCAATGCCAGACCCTTCTAATGGTAATATTGATGCTTATGGTGATGAGATTCACTGGATAGGTCCTCCGCCACCCGCAGAAGATAATCAAGAAGACACTGATTTCAACGCCATAGAAAATAATTTCGTGTCAATAACACCATTGACAACTGATCTCACAGATAAAACACAAATAAAAAGTCTCCAAAATTGGATTGCTGAGTTTTAGAAGATGAAGAGTTTTTTTTCATCATCACTGGACTATATTCTTAAACAAGCTGTAAAGCCTGTAGCCGTGTATTTCTTATTTTTTTGGAGTTTTATTGAAGCTTGGTTCATTATTCCAATTCCCCCTGATGTAATTCTAGCCCCAATGACTTTAGCTAAGCCAAATAAAGCATTTCTCTATGCTAATGTAACCACAATTGCCTCAGTTATAGGAGGCTGCTTAGGTTTCTTTATCGGTTTATTTGCAATCGATTATGCTATGGATCTGATGAATACTTTCAATCTAATGGGTTATTACAATCAGGCAGTGGAATTATTTTCAACTTGGGGTTCAGCAATCATTTTAATCGCTGGTTTCACTCTTATTCCATTTAAAGTCTTTACCGTCATGGCTGGCGCAATGAAGATGAACTTCTTTGTCTTTATAATCGCTGCGACTATCTCAAGGGGCGCAAGATTTTATTTGGTAGCTTATGCAGCAAAAATTGGTGGTGAGAAAGGGATGGATGCTATTGTTAGAAATATTGATAAGATTGGCTATTTTATAATTGTCTTGTTCGTTCTCTATTTATTATTTAAATCGTGATTTGAGATGCTAACTAAAATATTAATCTTTTTTGCTGTTTTGTTAATTGTCTATTTCCTCATATCGAGACTGCCTAAAGATTAGCTTCTATTATTAGCATAGCCATAGGACTTCTATATTCTGATGTAAGAACATTGAATGTTCGACAGGCACTCACAGTATCCATAACCTCAACCCCAATACCTTTCTTAAGTAATTGGGTAAGCACGGAGTTTTTTGGAAAGATTTGCAGATCGCCAGTGCCTAATAAGACGAGTTCAGATTGATTTTTTAAAGGTATGGAAAAATCATCAATATCAAAACCAATGACTTCAGAATGTTCCCACGGCTCTATGACCTCATTGTTAAGAATCATAAAACTGCTAGTAAACCATTTCCCTTTAAATTTAATTTTATTCGGGCCTCTGGCTTCTATTAATGAGTTATTTATTTCATTCATATACAATCATTATGACTATAAATAATCTAATTAAATAGACCCCTTATACATACTCAGCCAAAAATTATGTCTTTCAATCATGAGCTTATAAAATTCCGAGAACTCCAAACGACTATGGAGGATGGCAAGCGATTTTACAAAACTCCTGACGGGGATTCATATCCTTCTGTGACTTCTGTAACAGGTATCTTGGCTAGGGATGGTATCTTGGCTTGGCGCCAAAGAATTGGAGAAGAGAAGGCAGATCAAATCACTAAAGCAGCAACATCGAGAGGCAACGAGGTTCATAGACTAGCTGAATTATATTTAAAGAACGAATTGTTCTCGCAGGAAAACCTTTTTGACGAACCTAAAAGTAACACATATAAAATGTTTGAAGCTTTATCAGAAGTGCTGGATCAAAATGTAGGCATGGTAAGAGCGATTGAAGCACCTTTATACAGTCATAACTTAAGGGTTGGAGGTAGAGTTGATTTGATTGCTGAATGGGACGGTGAATTAGCTGTAATTGACTTTAAAACCAGTTCTAAACCAAAAAAGGAACAATGGATTGATAATTACTTTATGCAATCCTCTGCATACGCCCAGATGTTTGAGGAGTTAACAGAAATTAGCATTAATAAAATAGTTATTGCAGTGGCATTGGAAAATCTACGAACCCAAGTCTTCATTAAAAGACCTTCTGACTATATTCAGCAGTTCATAGATTTGAGAAAAACATATGACATAATAAACACTGATTCGAGAGATTAGTATGGACGATGCACAGATAAAATTATTATTAACAGAACTAAGTGATCGGTTTACCTCACTTAGGGGGTACCTTTGACTACGAGACTAAAAGATCTAGACTTGATGCAATCCTGGAATCTTTAAATGATCCAGAAGTTTGGGACGATAGGGAGCTCTCTCAAAAACTAAATCAAGAGCGGTCTTCATTAGAGAAAACAATCAATCTTATTCAATTAATATCGAATCGTCTTCAAGATGCAGAGGTGCTATTTGACTTGGCTATTAATGAGGATGACCAGGACACTCTTAAAGAATTAACCAAAGAGTTACAAGTCTGTGATCAAGAAATTGGTCAATTGGAGGTACAAAGGATGTTTTCAGGCGAAATGGACACCTCGAATGCCTTTCTTGATATACAGGCAGGTTCAGGCGGGACTGAGGCTCAAGATTGGGCAAACATGCTCTTAAGAATGTATTTACGCTGGTGCGAATCCAATGGTTTCAAAGCTGATTTAATTGAAACATCTGCGGGGGAAGTAGCAGGAATAAAAAGCGCAACCATTCATATTTCAGGGGATTTTGCCTTCGGTTGGCTTAGAACTGAAACCGGGGTGCACCGTTTGGTAAGAAAATCACCTTTTGATTCTGGAAATAGAAGACACACCTCTTTTGCTGCAGTCTTTGTTTCACCTGAAATTGAAGATAACTTTGACATTGATCTCGATCCTAGTGATCTTCGCATTGACGTTTATCGAGCCAGTGGCGCAGGAGGTCAACATGTCAACACCACTGAATCAGCTGTAAGAATAACTCATCTTCCTAGCGGAACTGTTGTTCAGTGTCAAAATGATAGGTCCCAACATAAGAATAAAGCCACAGCAATGAAACAAATGAGGGCTAGACTTTTTGAGTTAGAGCATCAA
>CAZLQT010000080.1:0-3474 GCA_964561815.1 uncultured Woeseia sp. | reverse complement strand
CCGGGTGCAACAAACACAGTCACGCCAGTAAGAGATGCTATGGCCGATTCAATTCCAATGATCGTCATATGTGGACAAGTCAATCGGTCATCAATTGGCAGTGATGCGTTCCAGGAAGCGCCAATTACAAGTGTTATGGGATCGGTGGCTAAGCATGTGTTTCTGGTAACTGATGAGAATAAATTAGCCGCTACAATTAGGGCTGCCTTTGAAATTTCCACCTCAGGAAGACCCGGTCCAGTGGTAGTGGATATCCCAAAAGATATACAAACAGCTAGTATCGATTTTGACAAAGACTCAACGCTTAATATTAATGCCTATCGTGAACGAGTCCAGTCAATTGAGAATAATCGATTGAGTGATAAAGACTGTGAGCGTTTCTTTGACTGCCTTAAAGCATCAAGTAGGCCACTGATTTACTCAGGTGGTGGGACCATAGCTGCCGAGGCAACTGAAGAGTTGAGAAAATTCTCGGCACGCCTTAAAGTCCCTGTGACCACAACATTGATGGGCATAGGTGCCATTGATACCCAATCTGAATTATCACTTCAAATGCTGGGTATGCATGGGACGGCCTTTGCTAATTATGCGGTTGAAGATTGCGACTTTATTATTGCTTTAGGATCACGGTTTGATGATCGCGTAGCAGCTGTGCCTAAAGAATTTGCCCCTAAAGCAAAAGCAGTGGCCCATTTTGATATTGATGCCTCCGAAATTGATAAGGTAAAACAAACTGATTGGTCGCACGTCGGTCTCCTAAAAGACGCTCTCAATGATCTACTTAATTATGCCGATAAAAAAGATATTAACTGTGACTTTGGTCAATGGAACAATGAGATTCAAGAATTAAAAGCTAAATACCCCTTGGATTTTGATAGAGGGTCAGATTTAATCCAACCTCAAATGGTATTGGATGAGATTAACCAGTTAACCAAAGGTAAAGCCATTGTTTCTACTGGTGTTGGACAGCATCAAATGTGGTCTGCTCAATATTTTGACTTTAAGGAACCCAGACAGTGGTTAACATCTGGAAGCATGGGAACAATGGGCTTTGGATTGCCTGCAGCAATTGGCGCGCAGTTTGCTCATCCGGATAAAATTGTTATCGATGTCGATGGAGACGGGAGTATACGCATGAACTTAGGTGATATGGAAACTGTTACAACCTATGACCTACCAATTAAGATTCTCTTACTTAATAATGCAGGAGACGGCATGGTGAAACAGTGGCAAAAACTATATTACGGAGGTCGATTATCTGCCAGTGATAAGACACTCTATAAGAAAGATTTTGTCGCATCTGCAAAATCTGATGGCTTCGAATACGCTGAACGATTAACAGAAAAAAACCAAATTAAATCAACCGTTAAAGAATTTATTGAGTGTAAAAAAGCTGCTTTTCTTGAAGTTATTATAGATCCGGATGCTATGGTTTTTCCAATGGTTGGTCCAGGAATGTCTTATGCCCAAATGATCACAGGTGATCATATTGAAAGCAGAGGTGAAGACCCAGAAGTAGAGCCTATAGACCCTAAAGCTATGTTCTAGAAGCTCTAGCGTTCTCCCATTGCATGAATGTCATGGGTGTCGCCAGTTTGAGTGTAGAGAACCTTTTTTCTAAAAAATCTAAGCATTCCCATCTCGCCCATTCGTGAAGCTCCAATACCAGAATATTTAAACCAGTTTTTCTCGCCATCAAACACATAGGTGGTTGCTCCACAATCTTGAATGGTGACAGCACCAGCATCTATCTGATGAGCAATATCACTGGCTTCATCTGCATCACCAGCAAGCACTGCTGCAGAAAGTCCGTATCTGGTGTCGTTAGCCAAATTAATAGCTTCGTTAATATCGCTATAGGTCATTACCGGTATAACCGGCCCAAATGTTTCATCAATCATGAGCTTCATTGAATGATCAACATCTTTAATCACAGTTGGCCTAATCCATTTTCCACCCCCATGGGTCTCAATTTTGCCGCCAGTCAGGACCTTGGCGCCTTTTTCAGTGGCATCAATGATATGAGACTCGATAATATCAGCTTGTTGATCAAAAATTAAAGGGCCTATATGCCCTTCCCTGATATTTGGATAATTAAGTTCTACTTCTTCAGCTAACCTAGCCAATTCGTTAATTAAATCCTCGGCAATTGACTCGTGGGCATAAACCCTCTCAATTGACTGGCAAGCTTGGCCTGTTGCCTGGACTGAAGCCCTAAGAATTATCCTTGCACTGGCTTTCGGGTCTGCATTTTCTGTAACGATCACAGGGTCTTTACCTCCTAATTCAGCGTAGACAGGTATAAAGTTTTTAGCACAACTTTCATAGACCATTTTTCCTGTCTTCACACTGCCTGTAAAACAAACTGCATCAACATTATTAATTAAGTCTTGGCCTGTCTCACCGTCACCTTGTATATATCGACAAACTGCATGAAGTTCAGGAACCTTCTCTAGCGTTGCTTGAAGAGGTTGAATAAAGCGTGGTGTTATTTCACTTGGTTTAGTGATAGTAGCAGCCCCTGCCATTAAAGCAGGAAGAAGATCAATTAATGAGATCAAAAAAGGGAAATTCCAAGGACCAACGATCCCCACCACCTCGAAGGGTTTATATTGATGTTGATAAATCACACTTGGGGCTGAAGATTGTATCGGCTCCTTCTCAGCAAAAATCTTACGGCCTATCATATGCCAAGCTTCAATTGAATCTGATAATCTGCCAACTTCTGAAGTGGCTATAAAATATCTCCCCGTATCAATGACTAAAGCATCTAACAAGTCTTGGCTATTGGCTACAATATCCGCCCATTCTTTAAGCGCTGCTGCTCGTTGATCAATATTCAGAGATGCCCATCTTGATTGATTGGAACGTACCTCATTGGCAATAGTTTCAATTTCAACTTTTGATGTCGCAGAAAATGAATAATCCATTTCACCAGTTCTAGGGTTTCTCGCTTCAATAATTCGGCTGTCTCCATTGGCGTTATTCACTATATACTTCCTCAGAAAATTAGATGGTTAAGACTACGATTAAACATAATAGACATCAATAGTTATTTTATTAATTCATCAAAACGATCTGAATCAACATTACCTCCGCTCAATAAGATCAAAATATTTGAATTCTCGATTGAAAACTGATGCTTCAATGCAAAGGCTAGACCAACAATGCCGCCCGGTTCTACCACGAGATTAAATTGTTTATAAGCAAAGCGCATGGCGGCTTTGATTTCATCTTCATTTACTGTGCCTACCTCGGTTATATGCTCTTGGTTAATTGGAAATGTTAATTCTCCAGGCGTTTTTGCCATCAAGGCATCGCACAGAGTGTTTTGATTGATATCAATTGAAACCCTTTTACCTTTGCTGAGTGATAATTGCGTGTCATTAAATAATTCGGGCTCCACTCCAATAACTTCACTCTGTTCAAAATAGTGTTTGATGGCAACGCTGCAACCAGCAATTAAACCGCCAC
>CAZLQT010000079.1:0-3853 GCA_964561815.1 uncultured Woeseia sp. | reverse complement strand
CCGACCCTCTGCTCCCAAAGCAGATGCGCTACCAGACTGCGCTATGCCCCGAATCTAAATGAGGTCGTATTATACTTCTCATTATGAGGAATCCGATAACTTTTTAGTAAAAGATTTCTGAGAGATCTCTAATGATAGTTTGGTATGATGTCATCCCTAAGAGGCAAATACGATGACAGCAAATATTATCGATGGAAAAAAGATAGCTGGAAAAATTATCTCTGAGATAAAAGATAAAGTTATCGCCAATCAGTCTAAAGGAATTGCTCCTCCAGGACTGGCTGTAATTCAAGTGGGAGAAGATCCTGCCTCTAGTGTCTATGTTAGGAATAAGAGAAAGGCTTGTGAAGAGGTTGGCATGAAGTCCTTTAATTATGATTTAGACGAATCAACCACACAACAAGAATTAATAGAACTTGTTGAAAACCTTAATAACAATGCAGACGTTAATGGGATTTTAATACAGTTACCTCTCCCCAGTCATATTAATGAGACTATTGTCATTGAAACGATAAACCCTACTAAGGATGTGGACGGCTTTCATCCTTATACCATAGGTCGATTAATGCAGAGAATACCCCTGTTAAGACCGTGCACTGCTATTGGGGTAATCAACATGATGGAAGCTATAGAGATTGACCCAAAAGGCATGCATGCCGTCATCGTCGGTGCTTCTAATCTTGTGGGCAGACCACTGAATCTAGAATTACTTCTAAAAGGAGCGACCACGACAGTTTGTCACAAGTTTACCAAGAATCTAAAAGATCATGTGATGTCAGCTGATATATTGGCGGTTGCTATTGGAAAACCTAATTTTATCCCAGGAGATTGGATTAAAGAGGATGCCATAGTTTTTGATATTGGTATTAATCGAGATGAGAGCGGAAAGTTGACTGGAGACGTAGACTTTGAAAGCGCGAAAGAACAGGCCTCATGGATTTCTCCCGTTCCAGGTGGAGTTGGACCAATGACAGTGGCAATGCTGATAAAAAACACTCTACTTGCTTCTGAATTAGTTTTAGAATCTGATTAAATGAAATCTACAATTAAAACTTTAGCGATTCTTATTTCTCTTGTTTTGGTCTCTCCACTTGCCAAAAGCTCTGAGAACTATCCTCAAATTGAAATTACCACAACCTCTGGTGTTTTTGTTATTGAATTGGATAGAAACAGAGCGCCAAAAACCGTAGAAAATTTTCTCAATTATTTAAATAATGGTTTTTATAAGAACACGATTTTCCATCGGGTCATCCCTGGCTTTGTTATTCAAGCTGGTGGATACACTGTTGACCTAGAAGAAAAAGAAACTTTACCTGAAATTATTAATGAATCTGGAAACGGATTAACCAATCAGAGGATGTCTATAGGGATGGCTAGAACCAATGAGCCTCATAGTGCAAGCTCACAGTTTTATATAAATCTAGCCGATAATTTTTCACTCGACCCCATGCCAACACGCTGGGGTTATACTGTATTTGGCGATGTAATTCAGGGTTTTGAAGCAGTAAACGCAATTGCTGGTAATGCCACGCAGACGATGAATGGGATGCAAGATGTTCCAGTAGCCCCTGTAATTATTTTAGATATAAAGAGAATTGATTAATAAGATAATCAAAGTCTTAATTTAACGTGAATAGATATTTTATTTCTGATCTGCACCTCGACGAGAATAGACCTCACACTACTGCCTTATTCCAATCCTTTATAGCGAAGCTCAAAGAGAATAAGCAACAAACAGAACTGTATATTTTAGGTGATCTTTTCGAGTCTTGGATTGGTGACGATTATGAAAATGAGCTTCACAATGAAGTGAAAGCAACTCTTAAGTCATTAACTGGGTCAGGAGTCAAAGTATTTTTCTTGTATGGTAACCGAGATTTTTTAATTGGCGAAAAATTCTTATCTGAAACTGATATTGAATTGCTCATTGATCCCTTCTTATTGAAAAGCAATGGAAAAACGATTCTACTGACTCATGGCGATCAGATGTGTATTGATGACAATGAGTACCAAGCCTTCAGGTCTATTGTAAGAAATCCAGAATGGCAGAAGGATTTCCTTAATTTCCCGATCTCGAAACGACTAAAAATAGCTGGAGAAACAAAAGACGCCAGTAAACAATCCAAGCAAGAAAAGTCGATGGATATTATGGATGTGAATGAAGAAGAAGTTTCGAGAGTATTTAAACGACATGAAGTTAATACAATGATTCATGGGCACACCCATCGACCAATGAAACATGAGCTTAAAATAGATGGTAGGTCATGTTCTCGATATGTACTTGGCGATTGGAATAAAAAAAGTGCAATGGTTTTACAATGGAAAAAAGAGAGTCTGGAGCTAATAGATCTAATTAATTGAGAATTTTTGTGGGATCCTGAATGTCTATTTGCTTACGTTCATTTTCCTTTTTTGCCATTGCTGCATCGTTTCTTTTTAGTTCAATTCTCTGAAGGTATTTTTCAGTAATATCATTAGTGACGTATTCTCCAGAAAAACATGAAGTGTCAAAATCGTTAACCTCAGATTCCTCAAAACGAACAGCTTCTATGAGATCATCGAGAGACTGATAGATTAACCAGTCTGAGCCAATATATGCTGAGAGATCTTCATCGCTTTTGTTACTAGCAATTAACTCAGAGGTTGCTGGCATATCAATTCCGTAAACGTTTGGAAATTTCACAGGAGGTGCCGCTGATGCGAAAAAAACCTTTTTGGCGCCAGCATGTCTAGCCATCTCAATGATTTGCTTCGATGTCGTCCCTCTAACAATAGAATCATCAATCAACAAAACATTTTTATCATTAATTTCTAGATCAATAGGATTGAGTTTTTGCTTAACTGATTTTTTCCTTCTGTTTTGTCCAGGCATAATAAATGTGCGTCCAATATAACGATTCTTTATAAACCCTTCTCGATATTTTACCCCTAGATGATGAGCAACTTGTATAGCGCTTGTTCTGCTGGTATCTGGAATAGGGATTACAACATCAACATCGTGATGAAGCCCTTTTTCAATAATTTGTTGTGCTAGATATTCGCCCATTCTTAATCTTGATTTATAAACTGACATCCCATCGATAATAGAATCTGGTCTCGCGAAATAAACAAATTCAAAAATACACGGAGTGTAACTCTTTGGTTCGACACATTGATGTGAATGAAGTTCGTTATTTTTATCAATGAAAATAGATTCTCCAGGTCTAACATCTCTGATTAAGCTGAATCCAGCAAAATCAAGAGCAACACTCTCTGAAGCAACCATGTACTCTATTCCCTGTTTTGTATCTCTTGAACCTAACACCAATGGCCTGATCCCATTAGGATCTCTCATAGCAACCAGACCTTCGTTAAGAATCATTGCTACAACCGCATAGCCTCCAGAACATTTATTAAATAGCGCAGTTGACGCCTTAAAAATTGATTCGGGCGTTAGAGAGTCTTGTTGCTGAATCTGAATTTCATGAGCAAAAAGATTAAGCAATGCTTCTGTATCAGATTCAGTGTTCAAATGCCTTCTATCAATTTCGCTTAGATGGTATCTAAGCTCAGCAGTATTGACGAGATTGCCATTATGAGCCAAACAAATTCCGTAAGGAGAATTTACATAAAATGGCTGTGCCTCCATAGAACTAAGTGTTCCAGCAGTAGGATATCTTACATGGCCGATACCAATATTACCTTTAAGTCTAGCCATGTGTTCAGCAGAGAAAACATCATTAACTAAGCCATTGTTTTTTCTAAGGCAGAGCACCCCATTATCGTCAGTCATAATTCCAGCTGCATCTTGGCCTCGGTGTTGTAAAACTGTTAGGGCATCATAGATTTCCTGATTTACGGGGCGATTGCTAGA
>CAZLQT010000078.1:0-3863 GCA_964561815.1 uncultured Woeseia sp. | reverse complement strand
CGGCTTTTATATCTCACCAGATATCGACACCTTGATCTACACCTTAGCCGGAGTCAACAATAAAGAAACAGGCTGGGGAAGAGAGGATGAGACCTGGAAGACCCATAATGTCCTAGGTGAACTTGGCGCAGACAATTGGTTTAAATTAGGCGATAAAGATTTAGCTCTGCATCTTCATCGATCAAAAGCACTCAAGAATGGAGAAACCTTAACATCGATAACCCAAGATATTGCTGAACGATTTAAATTAAAAAATATAATCTTGCCGATGAGTGATCATATCATCCAAACAGTTGTGGACACTGATAAAGGCTCGATGCCCTTCCAGGAATATTTTGTCAAAGAATCAACTACCCCTAAAGTTCGAGAAATCTCATTTGAAAGCAAGCATCCAAAAACCACAAAAGAGGTTCTAGAGGCAATCAATGACCCTGAACTTTCTGGTTTTTTGATAGCACCTTCAAATCCTTATTTAAGTATAGACCCGATTCTATCAATAGATAAAATCAAACAAACTATTATGCAATCGAACAAACCTAGAGTTGCCGTCTCACCGATAATTGGCAGGGATAGCGTTAAGGGTCCAACAGCTAAAATTATGCGAGAGATGGGACTTGAAGTTAATGTTATGACGATAGCAAATCACTATGAAAATCTTATCGACGGCTTAATAATAGATAATACTGATGAAGAGTACATCCAAGCGATAGAATCCTTTGGTATTAAAGTTAAAGTCACAAATATTCTCATGCATGACAACGACGATAAAACTAGATTGGCAGAAGAAGCTATCGAATTTTTAAACGAGTTAAGCTAGTTAAAACATATGTGGGCTATCATTCCGATTAATAGTTTCAAAAAGACCATGACCAGGCTATCCGATGTATTAAATGCCAACCAAAGAATCAAACTAACTAAACTTCTCACCCAGCAAATAATTGATCATCTTTTGGAAATCCCAACGATAGAAAAAATAGTTTTACTGACAAATGAAACAGAATGGGCACAATCTTTTGATGAAAATAAAATTATTTTAAAAGCAAACCAAGATCGTTTGAGCCTCAAAGATAACATTAATCAAACCACTGATTGGTTATGGGAACAAGGTGCAAAACAAATGCTCTATCTATCGATTGACCTACCGCTAGCATCAAAGGACGATGTCATGGATCTAATTAATCAACACAGAAATGGCCTAACACTTGTTATTGCAAATAAAGACGGAGGGACCAATGCATTGATTCTTGATATGCCCCGCTCTTTCCCTTTCCAATTCGGAGAGAATAGTCTAGAAAAGCACCTGTTAGAAGCCAAAAAATATGGAGTAGAAACCCAAGTGATTAATATTGATGGATTAAGTTTTGACCTCGATGATATTGATGACTGGAATCATCTTATTACCACAAATAAATCTTTATTAAATAAGCTGAATTAATTAACAAGAAATAGTCATGGTGTCACGACAACTAAAAAGGTATAAATAACTCATGAAGAATGAACTAAGTCGTTATAACAAGATTGGAATATCGACACCATTGATCGAATTAATGGAAGAAGCTAGCGGTCTTCGTGATCAAGAAAAATTCCTCATCACCTATTCAAAAAAAGTATTCATACCCTTGACCATGTTGTGCCGTGATGTTTGTCATTATTGCACTTTTGCCAAGGTTCCTAGAAAATTATCCAGTCCTTTCTTAAGGCCTGACCAGGTATTAAAGATTGCCAAAACTGGAGAAAAACACTACTGCAAAGAAGCCTTATTTACGCTAGGTGAAAAACCGGAGTTAAGGTACAAAGCTGCCAGAGAAGATCTTAAATATCTAGGCTATGACACAACACTAGATTATTTGCATGCCATGGCAAGAATGGTTCTAGATGAGACCGGTCTTTTGCCTCATCTCAATCCTGGGACAATGAGCATGGATGAGATCAAACGCCTGAAAGAGGTTTCATTGTCTATGGGGATTATGCTTGAGTCTGCTTCAAAAAGACTGTGTCAAAAAGGAGGTCCGCATTATGGCTCACCGGACAAAGACCCTGAGTTAAGATTGCAAACAATACAAAACCTTGGTGAATTAAATGTTCCCGTCACTACCGGCGTATTAATAGGTATTGGTGAAACCAGAGAAGAGCGACTGGAAAGTCTTTTGGCGATCAAACAACTTCATGAAAAATATGAGCATATTCAGGAAATTATTATCCAAAACTTTATACCTAAACCAAACACTAAAATGAAGAATGTAAAGGCGCCTGAACCTGAAGAACTCTTATGGACACTTTCCATGGCTCGCATTATTTTTGGCCCAACAATGAATATTCAATGCCCGCCAAATCTTAACAAGGGTCTACTATCAGAGATCATTGATTCAGGCATAAATGACTGGGGTGGAGTTTCTCCTGTTACTGATGATCATGTTAATCCCGAATCACCATGGCCTGATTTAGAATTACTGAAGCTCTCAACCAACAATAAAGGCTTTGAGTTACAAGAGCGCCTTGCTGTCTATCCTGAATATCAAAAAGATCCTAAGTGGGTGGATAGTAATCTCAGACCGCAACTTATGGAACTATCTGACTCTGAAGGTTATGGCCGACATAATCAATGGCGTTGTGGTGAATCTTTGAAGGTACCTGAAACCGGTAAACACTCTATTTGGACAGATCATGAACCCAGCGGCTCAATTGAAATCTCAAATATAATCAATAAATCCTTTACACAAAAAGACTTAAGTCATAGTGAGATCACTTCTTTGTTTAAAGCCAGAGGCAATGACTTTCATCTGATATTAAATAAGGCCAATCAATTGAGGAAAATCATAAATGCAGAGCAGGTAAGTTATGTGGTCACAAGAAATATTAACTACACGAACATCTGTAAATACACCTGTCATTTCTGTGCATTTTCCAAGGGTAAAACAAAAGAAAACCTAAGAGGCAAACCCTACCTACTCTCTTTTGAAGAAATAGGTAATCGAGCACTAGAAGCATGGAATCGAGGAGCAACTGAAGTTTGCATGCAGGGGGGCATTCACCCTCACTTTGACGGTGAAACTTATTTAAATATATGCAATGCCATTACGAGCAAAGTACCAGAGATGCATATACATGCCTTCTCCCCACTGGAAATTACTCATGGAGCAACCTCTCTGGGAATCTCAATCGAAAATTTTCTGATCATGCTTAAAGACTCCGGTCTCAAGACAATGCCAGGAACTGCAGCAGAAATCTTGGACGACGAAGTAAGAAAAAATATCTGCCCTGACAAGCTTAATTCAAATCAATGGTTAGAAGTTATAAAAACAGCCCATCGTGTTGGCATTAAAACAACGTCGACGATAATGTTCGGTCATCAAGAAAATATAGAACATTGGTCCACACATTTGATTAAACTCAGAGAACTACAAAAAGAAACGGGTGGAATTACAGAATTTATTCCCCTCCCCTTTGTCAGCATGGAATCGCCCATGTATAAAAAAGGGAATGCCAGACCAGGGCCCACATTCCGAGAGGTTCTTTTAATGCATGCCGTGGCTAGGCTTGCGTTGCATCCTTATATTCAGAATATACAATCGAGCTGGGTTAAATTAGGATCCAGTGGCGCTGAGAGCTGTCTTCATGCAGGTGTCAATGATATGGGAGGCACATTAATGAATGAATCCATATCAAAAGCAGCAGGCAGCATTCATGGTCAAGAATTTGAACCTCTTAAAATGGAAACATTCATAAAAGGTTTGGGCAGGAAACCGGTTTTGAGAGACACCCTCTATAATGACATCAGCAATGAGAAAACTATAAATAAAGTGGATTCAGAAGCACTCGATCAAATGCAATTTTTCCTAGATAGCGCTCACCCGATTTACTAA
>CAZLQT010000077.1:0-3954 GCA_964561815.1 uncultured Woeseia sp. | reverse complement strand
AGGATATGGCAGACATGTTTAATGATCAAATGTTAAAGGATGTTATTAATTACATCACAGTAACCAATATGTCAGTTAATGACGACTAGCTAAATAATTTCTTTGAATTTTTCATCGATTCTTTCCAAAAGATTAGGAAATTCACTTCTTAGACATTCAATATTCATTTTTGCAAATGATTGATTGTTCTGACTTTCTGTTGCATTTCTAGTCGCATCAATAATTATCCTATTGCCTTCACCTTTTTTGTTAGAGCTTGGATCTCCACTTAAACTCGAAGCTTTCTCAATGACCTCTGAAGATCTCTGAGGTTGCCATCTTGATCCGAGCGCATGAAGAACTTCATTGAGGTTATGAATATCAACATCTTTGTCAAAAAGAATAGTGATCTTAGCTATTTTTAATGTTGTTGAAATATATCTTCCAATTTCAAATGTTTTTTCAGTTGTTGTTTTCCCTAAATTGACAAAACAAAACCCAGGATATTCCAGTGGATAATAAAGCCCAACAAATTCCTTGAAATGAGAGCGATATTTTCTATTCAAAGAAGCTTCAATTGGAGCCGTTAAACAACCTCTTGTGATGCCAGTAAATTGATTTGGGATAATTGGATTGTTTCTATGTGTTATCGCTTTAACCTTCATAAAAAAGTTTTCCTTTTTTTCTTCACCTATGTATCCATACATTTCCCCAAAGGGACCTTCTGATTCCATTTTATTAAGTGGGATCTGACCCTCTAGTATGAGTTCAGAATTAGCGGGAACATGGATATTGTTGGTTTCACACTTTACTGTTTCTATGGCCTCACCGATCAGGCCGCCTGCTATTTCCAACTCATCTTCACCATATTTTGCAACTTTTGACCCACTCATGGAGAACGTGATTGGATCAGTCCCCAATGCAATAGCAACATCAGCATTTTTTTCCCCTTGTGCTCTTAAATCGTTAAGAAATTTCCAACCGTCTTGATTAATCTGAGGGTTAATACCAATTGTATTTGAATTTTTAATCTGGCAGCGATACGTCCCTATATTTCTACCTAGGCTGGTATCTTCTAAGATTACAGAACCTGTGTTGATATAGCATCCATTGTCTGCTGGGTTAGTTTGCAGAAAAGGAAAATTAAAGAGATCTATATTTTCTCCCTGTAAGATATTTTCTTTGCAAGGTGCTTTTCTGGCTTCGATGACTATTGGTTTAATTCTAGGCCATTTCCCATTTTCGTCTATGTGTTGTTCGATTTTCTTTATTGCTAATTTATAGTTTTCTCGTGAAGAGTTAGTCGGCACAATTCCCAGAGCCATCGCCTCAAGATCCCACTTGCCAAAAAGATTACCAATTGATGACTTCTTAAAAATTCTATTTTTTGAAAGAATCTGATCAAAAAATAACACCGGAGCTTCTTGTGCGCTATATTTCTCAATCATTCGATACATTAAGGCGGTAGCCTCATATTCATCCTGATTAATTTCATCAATATGAAGAACATGCTCAAGATGTTCTAAGGCATCAAGATAGTGTCTCAGAGAAATATAAGGGCCTATGTATTTTTTTTGCATTATATTTTGAAAAATAATGTTTTGTTTAATGATTGACTCATCTTATAAAGGTTTTAACTCACCTAAAAATGCCATAAGAATTACTAAAACCCATATAAGCAAGGCGGCTTTGTTTAAAATCGATTGATCTTTTTTAATTAATTCTTCACCCACTGATTTTGTTTGTTGATCTTGAGCCAGGTCAATTGATATTCTCATTCTCCCCACTATGGACCTTATCCAGATTCCATTGATAAGAATTAGCCCAAAGATTATTACTTTCCATGCGAGCCAGTCATATTGAATAATTTCGTCTGTAATGAGGCAGAAAACTCCCAAGGAAATTAAAATAAAAGAAAGCAGGTATCTAACGAATAGATCTAGCTTTCTTAAGAGTTCTCCTGTTTCTGTATCTTTTTTAAAATGGACCATCCATATTAGACCTAACCAAAGGAAACTAAACATCCATATGATTGTTAGGCTAGATCCATCAATTTCTGAACCAAAGGTTGTTCCTAAGGTAAATCCAATGGGTAACAGTAGAACCAAGCTAGTCCTAGCAGACATATCCACAAGAAAACGCATCGATCTGACTCTGAGTCTTTCCTCAATGCTGAGCTGATCTTTGGTAATGTAGTTACCTATATAATAAACAGCAATATCTCCTCCGATGGCATAAACAAAAAGAACCACATGAAAAAATGCCATTAGGTCATGGAAATTAATGCTCATCACTATAGTTTAGCTGAAATTACTAATTCAAATGCTAGGTTTAATGTTGCCATTGAGTCTGAAAAGATTTTTTGGATCGTATTTATTTTTTATTTCCACCAGTCGTCCATAATTCTGACCGTAACTGGTAGCAACAAAGTCTTGATCTTCATCCATTAATTCATTGATATATATTCGCTCTGCACAATACGGCGTGAGATTTTTCCAGTAGTCTCTTCCCCATTGAGTGTATTCCTCATTTTTTTCTCTATCGCTCCAGTGGCCCCCCACTTCAATATCCCATTTAGCATTTCTTCCTACCCATGCTGTTTCATGTTCGGCAACTTCGGCAATTGCTCCTCCAAAACGAACCACGCGCATGGTATCAAAACGACCTTCCACGCCCATCCATCCGTCCATCAAGTTTTCTGTCAATTTAGGATCATATTCGTCTATATGTCTTCCTTTCACATAATAGTTTCTATAATGAGCGTTTCTTTTATCAGCAACTTGTTGATGCTCGATAAAATCTTTTTTTGACACATCATCTGACAGAGGTTTTCCAAAATTTCTTATTGTTTTTAAAGCTTTTTCTGCTTTATTTTCATCTCCTAGAAATAGAGTTCCTAGAAAAAAGTAGCCTTCACCTTGGGTCACATTCCACATTCCTGCATTGAGCATAATGTCAGATGAAAGATCCTCTGAGTAGTCGTAGTAGAAATCCCAGATTTCTTTAGCGTATTTAAGATCATAAAGATTCACACCCACAATAACCTTTCCATTGGGAAGTGGCCGAAGATTGTATTCAAACGAGGTGACTATACCGAAATTACCGCCGCCACCCCTAATTCCCCAAAAAAGATCAGGGTTTTCATCTTTACTTGCTTTTCTCATGACACCGTCAGCAGTAATGATGTCAACGCTTATCAGATTATCAATTGTGAGCCCATACATTCTCATCAATGATCCAATGCCTCCACCTAGGGTTAAACCAGCAACTCCAGTGTGAGAAACAACACCGGCAGGAACAACATATCCATGAGGCAGTGTTTTTGAGTCCATGTCATACAAGGTACACCCTGGCTCAACAGTAACTATTTTTCTTTGGAGATCGACGCTGGTTTTTCTCATCCGCGATAGATCAATAATAATACCGCCATCACAAGTTGACTTTCCTGAAATGCTATGACCGCCAGCTCGAACCGCAGTTATTAGATTTTGCTCTCTTGAAAAATTAATCGCTTTTTGGATATCTGAGCTAGATTCACAGAAAACTATAAGAGCAGGGTGCTTATCCCAAACCCCATTCCAGACCAATCTAGCCATGTCATAATCATAATGCTCTTTTGTAATTACGCTTCCTTGGAAGCTAGAGATGAATTCGAGAATATCAGTTTTTTTAAGCACGATTTCATTGCCTTCCAATGACACGGCTGGGATATCATGTATTGACGCACGACTGATTGGGATGTGAGAGGCTACAGATAGCAGTCCTGCATGCTTAATAAAATCTCGTCTTTTCATATTGAGCTAGACTCCAGAATTGATATTGTAACTTGATTTATCTTAGGCTTTTTTGTATTAAAAATTAAAGATTTTTCTTAGGAATAAAAGTCTATACTTTTTTGCTTATTAATCAAATGATAAATAAACTTTGCCTTTGGATGATAATTATTCTATATTTTATTGATCAAGTGATAAATGC
>CAZLQT010000076.1:0-4035 GCA_964561815.1 uncultured Woeseia sp. | reverse complement strand
ACTTTCATTACTTTTTTATGCGTAAGTTTTGGTTCTTATACTTGGCTAAAGCAATAGTTGTTTGGCCAGGTGGAGTTGGAACATTGGATGAATTAATGGAAGCGTTAACTCTCATTCAAACCAAAAAACTACGAAAGCAAATTCCAATTGTTCTATTTGATAGTAATTATTGGGATAACGTAGTTAATTGGGAGTTCCTAATTGAGAAAGGTGTTATTTCTCGATCAGATCTTGACTTATTTAAGATTTGTGATACGGTGGATGAAGCGTATAAATATTTGACAAAAAAAATCAGGTCAACGCATTTGCGTGGACCCAATTTCTGAGGTAAGGTTATGAAAATACGACTAATTATATTATTTGTTTTTATTCCAGTGATCTACGGCCAAACCGGCCCAGCTAAAGAACTGCATCGAAATCCTCCAAGGGCATGGGCTCTAACCAATGCAACTGTCCATACTAGTCCAGGAAAAACATTATATGATGGCACAGTAGTTCTACGTGATGGAATTATAAAATCAGTAGGGAAAAATATAAAAATACCAGATCAAGCTACAATAATAGATATGGATGGCAAACATATTTACGCTGGTTTTATTGAAAGTTGGCTAGATGTTAATTCTGTCAAAAGAGATACATCACTTCAAGCATATTGGAATTCAAATATGCGCGCTTATTTGAGTGCTGCTGATCTTTTTCACCCTAAAGAAAAAACTCTAACGGAACTTCATAAACTAGGATTTACAACAGCTCATATCGCTCCTAAAGGAGGGATCTTTCAAGGAAGATCAGGGCTAGTGCAACTAGGAAGCAACCCTAAAGTTCTTTCAAATAATGTAGCCCAAGTTATTGAATATGCGGCAGGTGGTTGGGGTGCTCGAGAATATCCTACTTCATTGTTGGGCATTATCGCATTTATTCGCCAAGGTTTAATTGATGCTTCGTGGTATGATAAATCTCAAAAGATTTTAGCAAAATATCCTGATGATAATGAACCTATCCAAATGGATCGTTCATTAGATGCATTAGCAAATACTTTGGATCAAAAAGGTCCATTTGTATTTAAAACAAATAATGAATTATATATTGACCGTTCTTCAAATATTGCCAAAGAATTCGGTTTGAATATGTGGGTCAAAGGAAATGGATATGAATACCGTAGGATTGATAAGATGCCGGCTTCTTTTATGATTGTTCCTATCAATTTTCCAGCTAAGCCTGATCTGAATGATCCCCATAATGCTCTGCAATACACTACGCAACAATTGAAGCATTGGGATATGGCACCAGATAATCTGATGAAATTGAGCAATGCTAAAATTAAAGTTGCTTTGACAAGCAGTGGCATTAAAACAAAATCTAATTTTAGGAAGAACCTTTCAAAAGCAGTAAATCGTGGATTATCTGAGGAAGATGCCCTTGCTGCCTTAACAACAAGTCCTGCAAAAGAATTTGGTCAATCTAAACGCCTTGGAAAGATAGCTCCTGGCTTTATTGCAAACTTAGTTATCACAAATGGAAATTATTTCGATGAAACGTCAAAGGTTAATTCAGTGTGGATAGATGGGAATGAATATGAAGTATCACCAGATCCTCTTGTTAATACAAATGGAAATTGGCTGCTACAAGAAGGAGATAATAACTGGACATTGAGCATTAAAGATGGAAAAGGTGAATTAAAATTAGAAGAAACTTCATTCAAGCTAATGAATCTCAATGTCTCTCAAGACAGAATTTCATTCTCTGTAAATCCTGATACAATCCTTGAAAAAGGTGTCACAAGATTCAATGGAAATATTGCAAATGAAGAAGCATCAGGACATGTTGTTTACGCGAATGGGACCAGAGGATATTGGTCAGCTACCTTTGATGGACTAGCAAGGCAAAGAAGGAAAAGACCGAAAAAAGAATTAGCTAGCAATTTAGAACTAACATATCCTGAAGGTGCATACGGTCTTGATTCTGATTTACCTGAGCCAAGAATGGTGTTGATTGATGATGCTACAATTTGGACTTCAGGTCCCAAAGGGATTTTGAAAGAGCATGATATTTTATTCCAAGATGGCAAGATCCTCAAAATAGCAAAAAACATTTCTTTACCTCGTGGAAATGCATTACTCATTGATGGCAAAGGGAAACATGTCACACCAGGACTCATTGATGCACATAGTCATATGGCCGGAGAATCAATTAACGAAGGTTTCCAAAATGTCACTGCTGAAGTCAGAATGCGTGATGTAATCGATCCAAATGATGTCGCAATATATCGAGCTCTTGCTGGCGGTCTTACAACTATCAATCTACTACATGGCTCAGCAAACCCAATTGGTGGACAAAATGTTGTTATGAAACTAAGATGGGGCAGCTTTTCTGATGATCTGATTTTTAAATCAGCACCTCAAGGCATCAAATTTGCTTTAGGTGAGAATGTTAAACGTAAAAGATCCTACGGAAGATATCCTGAAACACGTATGGGCGTTGAGCAAACTATAAGAGATGCCTTTATAGCAGCTAGAGACTATAAAAAAACGTGGGACATATATAATAAGGATGTAAAACTACAGAGATCCTCTGTTCCTCCTAGAAGGGATTTAGAATTAGATGCATTAGTCGAAATCATGGAAGGAAAACGATTAGTTCATTCACATTCATATCGCCAAGATGAAATACTGATGCTTACTAGGATAGCTGAAGATTTTGGATTTACTATTGGCACTTTTCAACATGTCCTTGAAGGATACAAAGTTGCTGAAAGATTAGCAGAACACGGCGCTGGAGCATCAACCTTTTCAGATTGGTGGGCTTATAAATACGAAGTAGTCGATGCAATTCCACATAATGGAACTCTTATGGCAAATGCAGGAGTAACAGTTTCATTTAATTCTGATAGCGATGAATTAGCAAGACGAATGAATCTAGAAGCTGCAAAAGCAGTTAAATATGGTGGACTTGATGAAGCTGAAGCTTTAAAGTTTGTTACAATTAACCCTGCTAAACAGTTAAGAATTGATGATCGGGTTGGTTCATTAGAAGTTGGGAAAGATGCTGATTTTGCCATATGGTCTGGACACCCATTGTCCACTTATTCTGTTTGTGAAGAAACATGGTTAGACGGAAAAAAATACTTTTCACTTGACCAAAATCAAGCTCTTCAGGAAAGAGATGCTAAATTACGAAATGACCTGGTTCAGAAAATCTTAAATGCAGCTGATAGCGGTGGACCAAAAATGAGACCTGAAGGACGCCGCGGACCTAGATTCGATTCTTGTGATGCTTTTGAATCATATATTATGGAAGGAGAAGAACAATGAGAAAAATACTAATTATTGTGATCGTTTCATTAATATATGGAAATGAACAAATACCTGCACCGCCACAAAAAAATCCAATTGTATTACAAAATGCAGTAATTCATACTATATCTAATGGGGTCATTAAAGGATCAATTCTATTTGATAAGGGTAAAATTATCCGCATCAGTGAATATATTTCTCCACCAGATAATGCGGAAGTAATTGACCTAGATGGTAAACATGTCTATCCAGGATTAATTGCTGCAGTATCTGGAATTGGGCTTGTAGAGATTAATGCTGTTGATGTTACGAATGATCACTCTGAAAGAGGTGATTTTAATCCTAATGTCCGATCAAATGTAGCTTACAATCCTGACTCGCATATTATTCCTACCACAAGATCTAATGGCGTACTTATTGCCAATGTTGCACCTGGATCAGGTGTAGTATCAGGTCAATCCAGTATTATGATGATGGATGGCTGGACATGGGAAGATGCTACATTTTCACACCCAAGTGGACTGCATATTAACTGGCCTCAAATGGGGACAAGAAGTGGTGGACGGCGATTTAACATGCCAGTCAATCGTCAAGTTGAAAGAAGAAAAAAAGCACTAAAAAAACTTGATGATATGATTGAACACGGTCGGGCATATGCACGACTTCGAAAAACAAATATCCGAAATGCAGAAAATTATCATGATGAAGATCTAAGATGGGAAAGTATGATGCCCTATGTTGA
>CAZLQT010000075.1:0-4184 GCA_964561815.1 uncultured Woeseia sp. | reverse complement strand
ATCCCTTGCCAACTATCTGAACGGTCATAGGATAAATACCATCACCGTTTTCGTTAAAGTATTCCAGAGACAGTGACTTCCCTTTTATAGCTATGTTTTTAGGCAGGTAACCCATAACCACATGTTTTTTGATGGATGGGCAGTAAGACATACTGGTGCTATACGACCTGCGACCTTTACTATCAACCGGCACTTCACCAGTATCAGGATCAATAATTGGAGAGATACCGACCGGGTAGCGAGTACCGTTGCCCGATACATTTAGGTTATCCAGTGTCATGGTGCATAGAATGGCACTAGGTTCTTCTTCTCGGTGAGCAAGGTGTGCTTGCTTACCATGGAAGTCTGCTTCCTTGACCTTAGGTCTTTCAACAGCTGATTCACAAGCATTGTATTCAGTCAATAGATCAGCGCCTTGAAGTCGAAAACTCTTCTCAAGACGTCTGCTGTTGGCGTAAGTTTCAATACCAACCGGTACAACTCCAACCTCGAGAAGAGAATCATAAAGTGCCAGACCCTCTTCACTGTCATTGTTCAAATAGATTTCCCAGCCACTCTCACCAACATAGGAAATGCGTGCTGCCCAGACATCGATGGTTTTCCCACCAGATAAATTAAGAGTCAGATATTTTGCTGCGACAAAGGGGAAATTCTCAATGCTGATCTCATTAGGGTCAATAAAATGACCCAGAGCATCCTTTGCTGTAGGTCCCCATAACCCTAAGGTTGCCATATCGTGCGTCCGAATATTAATATCTGCTTCCAGCCCCATATCATCCCGATAATTACGCAAGGTGACCCAGTCTCGGTTACCATCAGCACCACCGGTAACGACACGATAACGATCTTTCCCTAAGCGGGAGATAGTCAGGTCAGCATGAACACCGCCATCCTCGTCCAAGAAATTCGTATAGATGATTCTATCTTCAGGGGTATCGCCGCCTACTTTCGCCACGGAAAGATGCTCCAACATGCGTTCTGCATCTGAGCCCTCGATGTCCATGATCGCAAAATGCGATAGATTGATCATCCCAGCTGATTCACTCATGGCTAGATGTTCTGCGTTAGCAATCTCGTAAGGCACGTGACGACGATCCCATTCGTTTTCTCTAGCTGGGACCTCCTGTATGTAATTATCAAGTTTTTGTTGATTGCTTTCGTAGGCAAAGGCGCGTTCCCAACCACCGATTTCATTTTCAAAGTAACCACCAAGCTCTTTTTCTCTTGCATAAAAGGGGCTGACAAATAGCTCTCTTTGACTAATATAGGGCTCTTTTGGGTGAACAGGCGGGGTATAAATGGTTTGTGCATTTTCAAACGATCGGGTTTTGACAAACGCTTTTTCTTTTTGCTCTGGATAAAATCTGGCAATGTCAAATGAGTGCATGTCCATCTGTGTTTTGCCATTGGTCATCCATTCTGCACACAGTCTCGCACAACCCGGTCCGTCTTTAACCCACACTGCTTCGCATAACCAAAAGCCTCTGACTTCCGGACTTTCACCAATTAAAGAACCTCCATCAGCAGTAACAGACAGCAGACCATTAAAAGAACTTCTTTCATCCCAGCCTAATTCATTGAGTATAGGCGTTGTTTCTAAGGCTCTTTCTAGAGGTTCAGCGACCTCTTCAAGATCCAGGTGCCTCATTGAGTCAGACATCATGGTCTTTTCAGGATTACCGATATCCTCTGCGTCAACCAGTCGAGGCTCTTTGTCCTCGTAAAATCCCCATTCAAGCATTCCCCCATGCAACTTACCTGTATCCCTAACATAAGCAGAATTGCCTTGATCTCGAAGCAATGGGTAAACAAGAAAATCCTCTGTTTCCTGTGCTTCAGGAAGTGGGCCAAAAAATAATAATGGGTGCTCAACTGGCATAAGTGGGACTGAAACGCCAGCCATCTCTCCGACTAATGACCCCCAGATTCCCGATGCAATTACAACTTTTTCAGTCTTGATTGTTCCTTTATCCGTTTTTACTCCAGTAAGACGCCCGTTCTCAATTTCAAAGCCTACAGCTGGTGTGTCAGTGAAAGTCCTCAGTGCGCCCTTTTCTTTAGCGCTTTCTACAGCAAAGTTAACCACATCCTGTGATCGCGGCACTACTAGACCTGCATCCGGGTCCCACATTGCCCCGCGAATTGATTCTTCATCTAACAAAGGAAATTTTTCTTTGGCTTCGGAGGCAGAAATTAAACTGACATTAGTTCCAAAAGCCTTGCCTGATGCAACCTTTCGTTTAAGTTCTTCCCAGAGTATGTCGTCGTCTTTACGACAAATTTCTAGACCTCCTTTTTTTAGGAAGAAACCATTCTCTTCATAAAAATCTCGGCTGTAGGCCGTCGTCCAGTTGCTTAGTTTGTCGTGAGTCGTGTTGTAGACAAAGTCTGAAGCGTGAGCGGTGGATGCAAAATCTGAAGGAATGACACTGGATTTTTCCAACCCCACGATGTCTTTTTGTCCGAGTTCTGTGAACCAGTATGCGAGCATAGATCCGACGATTCCACCTACGCCCACTATAACTATTTCTGCATCTGAAGGGAATTTAGAGGATTTGTTCATAAGCAGTATAGTTTATCAAATTCCAATATCTTAAAGCCATCAAATTGATCTAATAAACTCCGAATCATCTGGCTTTACAAGGCCTGATCCAAGCCCATCCAATAAAGGTTTAAGATGTTTCGCATATGGCTTCCATCGATCCATTCCAGACTTATTTATTGGTTTCCTTACCTGTTCGGAACTTGCTGTTCTAACTGATCTATCGGTTTCATAAAAAGTGATACATGAGTCCTCAAAAGGCAAATCCAGAAACTCTAGCATTCTTGCAACTTGACCTTCTAGATCTTCAATTATGTCCTCGTTATTAACCCTCAATATTTTATTAGGCAGAACTTCATCCCAATGATTCATCAAGTTAACATAACTCTTATAGTAGCTTCCCGCTTCAGACAATCCATATGTAAATTCTTGTCCTTGGGCAAACAACTGCTTAAACATACTAAAGCAACAATCCAAAGGGTATCTTCTTGCGTCAATAATTTTTGCGTTTGGCATGATCAAGTGAATCAATCCAATATGACGAAAATTATTAGGCATTTTATCAGTAAATCTTGGTGCATCCTTTCTGTGTATTCTTGTATCATCGATAAACATTTTTCCCATTTCTATTCTTCTCTCAAGGGATAAATCTTCCATGCTTTTAGGGTAGTTACCCTCCTTGCCATAAATATCATCACCTCTAAGACTCTGTGCCATAGAAAGAATATTAGGAAGCTCGAGCGTTCCATCAATCATGGAATGAGAAGCCAAGATTTGCTCAATTAATGTTGAGCCCGCCCTTGGTAGACCCAAAATAAATATTGGATCTTTAGCTTCATATCCACCTTTAGCATGTTGTTCAAAGAATGATTTATTGCACACATCAATTTGAGCCTGCAACTCTCTATCCATTCTTTCAGTAGAATATTTGCTTTGCTTATTCTTAATCTTATTTCCACTATCAAGATTTATAAAAGCTTCATCGTATTCGCCTATTGCTTCACACCCCTGAGCTAATGCAAAGTGAAAATAGGTTTTATCTTGCAATGTCAAATCAACTCTTTTGAGCTGCTGCCTCATAATATTTAATTCACTTTTAGTGAAGGTGTATGTTTTTAAGTTAGATAAGGAAAAAAAGGCTTCGCCATGATCTTGTTTGACTTTGTATGCGGATTGATAACTTTTAATTGCTTGATCTGTCTTACCTAAAGTTTTTTGTGCATGGCCTTTGGATGTAAGAACACTAAAATTGAAAGGGTTTTTTTGGAGAATATTATCAAATAAATTAATTGCTCCCCCATGATCACCATTTTGCATAATCTCGCTTGCTTTTTGAGCTTGATATGAAAGATTCTCAGGGAATTTCTCACACAATATATGTTTACTTGCTCCATGGTCTTTTCAAATTTTTGTTTTTTACGAAGAATCATTGCATATCTCATTCTAAGCTCGCCATCTTCGGGGTTAAATTTAACCGCACTTTCAAGTAAAAATTCTGCATCATCAAAATATCCCATTCGATCAGCAATTTGAGCCAATAGTGACATTGCAAATGTATTGGTTGGATTCTTTTTAAGAAATTCTCTGCATTTTTCTTCTGCAATGCCTAATTTTCCTTCATTAAGAATCTGGCTTATGTAAA
>CAZLQT010000074.1:0-4336 GCA_964561815.1 uncultured Woeseia sp. | reverse complement strand
TAACTAACCGCGCTCATATCGATCTTCATAACGAACAATGTCTTCTTCACTTAGGATATCTCCTATCTGAACCTCAACTACTTTAAGGATATTGCCGCTTAAATTGCTAAGTCTGTGCTTAGAGCCTAAGGGAATAAAAAATGATTCATATTGTTCAACCGTTTTAGTTTCTCCATTACATTCAATAGTGGCTGTACCTTCAACTACAAACCAATGCTCAGCTCTATGCTTATGGGATTGAAGGGAGAGCATTTCATTGGGTAATACACTCATTCTTTTCAAAAGATAACCTTCTCCTTTCTCAAAGGTTTTATATGAGCCCCAAGGTTTATCAATCTCACCAGAGACTAAACTCGAGCTGGATTGAATCTTGTCTCCACCAACATTGAATTCCATATCAATATTGTATTTTTTACAAATATTAGCTTCAGGAATGTCAGCCTCGTTCTTCCTGTCACCCCCGTTTGCAAAACACTTTATATTTTCCTCTTCAGCTAGCTGCTCTAATGTCTTACAAACAGTCATATCATCATCGATACATTCAACAGCCCTATAAACTTCTGAGAAACCTGTAATAATTTCAATTCTCTCTTCTATAGGCATAAACACGTAACCCTTTTTTTCTATCAAGAACCTATCGCTGTTGACAATAACGATGAGTCTAGAGGCGAGTTTTGAAGATTCTTGGATCATTCTGAGATGACCTATATGAATAGGGTCAAATCCTCCGCTTATAACCACACAATCATTTTCACTCATTGTTTTATTCTCCTATCAAACGCCTTCGATGTAAGGCATATAATGACAGAAAACATTAACAAATTTATTACCTTCAAGTGGGCTAGGTCGACCATGATCTAGATTAGCGCTCTCGTAAAAAATGATTTCACCGGGCTTTAGCATTACCTCATGTTTGTTCTTGTTATGGTCTTCAATTTCAAGCGGCCAATCAGTTTCCACATCTTGATCAATGTTAATAATAACTCCAATAATATGAGTCTCTTCCCTGTCTCGGTGGACGCTGAGAATTGCACCTCTATTATAGATTCTTACTCCATATACATAGGTTGGTAGAAGTTTAATTCCTGACCATTGTTCAGCTTTATTAAGTAGGGATTGATGAATCTCATCTCTTAAATCATTAGGCAGTTCAATGGTATGGCTGGCCGAACCTTTACCCTCTGTTTTAATATATCCTCCAGCGACATTCTCAATCTGCAATGAGCTGCTATTAGCATTATGAAAGTCCAAAACTTTTTTATGGAGATCATTATCTAGCTTGTCTTTAAAGAAGCCGTCTTTTGTATAAATAGGAATAGTTTTATGAGCATTTTTAAATGCTGTAACCATTTTTTGAATGGTTTGCTCTTTATCAGAAACCTTGGTGATAGCAGTCAGCGAAAGAGAATGCATAGGAACACCCATTTCTGATGCAATTAACTCAGGGTGGAAACCATCATTGAACAAAATAGAGTAAAGTTCATTTTTATCACAGCCTCTTTCTATGTTATGAGACAGCCAATCTTTCCATTCTTGGGTCATCTTTTTTTCTTCGCAGATGAATACCCCAATATTTCTTTGAGTTCTTTTCTGGTAAGCGTCATAATCTGGATAAAAGGAAGTGACCGTTGGCCAAAGCTCTTTTTTTTCATCATCCGATAGTTTTTTTGCAAGGTAGTATTTTTTTTCCGAGCCTATTTGAACAATAACCCGTGGATTTGAGAGTACATTGAAATACCAAATTGGATGCATAGGCATGCCACCCATAGAAGCCACTAGAACAGGTTGATCATTGTGAGTGACTTTAATTAAAGGGATATGCCGTGTTTTATTTGTCTTGCGACCGACCGTGGTTAGAATCATAATCGCATGCTTGCCTGCCCAACTTCCCCAAATCCGACCGTTGGATAATCTATAAATCAAAGCATTAAGGGATGATATTTTTCCCAAAACTTTTTTGATTCTCTTTGCTCGATTTAATGTAAAGGCCTCTTTAGCCATCGTTACTCTCCAGTGACAAGATAATTGGTGATTCTTCTATAGAGTACCTTCATTTTCTCCTCGTCAAAACCAATAATTTTATCCCTAAGCACCCCTTTTTTGATTAAATACTCAGGAATTAAATCAGGGGATACTCCCTGATTCATTGCTTTCTGGACTTCTTTGATCACTAGCTCGTAAAACTTTCTTTGTTGTTTTATAACTCTCGTTGAACCCACGGTTCCTGCCACTAAGTTCATTGGTTCTTTTTCAAAGCTCATATGGGATCCGATCACCCCGCGAGCACGTTTTTTTCTTGCCAAGGACTCAGCTTCTTTAAAAAATGAGACAAGATTGAATATATAGGTATCAGCAAGGCCTGCGCCATAGATCATATTCATACCATTGGGAGGGTTAGCATCGTCAGCTATAAAAATATAGCGATCAGGCTGGGTCAAGAAAACTACACGACAGTTATCATGAGATGGTCCAAAATAATACATTTCCAAAGCGCTATTGCCCACATCAATCCTGTATTCATTGGCGAAAACTTGATCTGGTTTAACCACATTCTTGGAGGGATTGTCGAGCCAGTTTTGTAAGCATTGTTCATGCGCCACAAACGATGCACCTTGGTCTTTAAAGACTTGCCCTCCAGACACATGATCCCAATGAGAGTGGCTGTATGCGACGTACTTTATAGGCTTATCACTGATTTTCTTGAGTTCATCGTTCAGAATAGCAGCTGCCTCTGGCGTTAACGGATCCGTTACAATAATACCATCGTCACCTATGAGGATAATATTTCGATAAAAAGTGTATCTGAAGGCATAGAGTTGATCTGAAAGTTGCTCGATTTCCCAGAATTTAATTTTTCCAAAAAGAGGTCTATCAGATTCTGCAACCTGAATCAGATCGTGGTTAGCACTGCAAGCGACTTGCAATGAGATGAAAACTAAAACTAATACTTTTTTAATCACAATTCATCAGCGACCCATGTTTAGAAATGAGGTGTATCTTCTCAGAATATTAACAAGATCTCTCTCATTATAATTTTCATATTGCTTAACATCCTCCAGGTCCATTTTTTCTATAGCTATAAAATTATTCAGATCAACCAAACCTTCTTCTTCCGCAGTTAATGCCATATCCTGAATAAGCTCCCAGAAAATCTTTTGTTGGTTGACAATTTGAGTTGGCCCGACTGCTCTATCTGTTGCATGACCACTAATAAAGTAATCAATTTCTTTTAGAGTTATAAGCTCTAGAAGAGAATCAAAGAAAGCATTAAGTGTTGCTGGCCTTAAAAAAGGTAATGTCGGGTCTGTGGGAAAGCTTGGCCCTCGTGTGCTAACCAAATCTGGGATGAATAAAAGCTTTGATTTTTCTAATTCAGCGACAAGCATGCACTCTCCATGGCTGGGACCAAAATAATGCAGCTTTATGATTTCTGCCCCGATATTTATTTCATAGATTTGATCAAAATAAATGGTTGGATCAACAACTTTTTTATTTTTTATTCCAGAGAAATAAAGCCCACAATTCTTTTGAGCAATAATATTTGGGTTGCTTGTGTCAAAGATTGTCCCGCCAGTGATTCTGTCCCAATGTGAATGCGAATAAATAATATCTGTAATTTCGGGTTTATTGTTTGATGAGAGATAAGATTTAATTTCTTGAGCAGCGTCCTGGTTAATGGGGTCAATCACCACCGAGCGCTGTTCGCCAGTTATAATCAGACCTTGTTGTTGTGAATTTTTAAAGATAACAACCTGAGTATTAACCTCTTCAAAAGTGGTGCTGTTTGCATACACAAGATTGAAACTTAACCCTAGACCAATACAAACAAGGAGAGAAAAAGAGTTAAATCGGATTTTAAGCATTATCTCGTCCAATAATAGAAAGAGCAATTTTCCCCAATATGGGTACTGCGGCACCCAATTCTTTTGCATTATCAGCCGAAGCATTGCCTTGAATGGATCGTTTATAAACTCCTTGAGCAATGCCAGCCAGTCTAAAAAAGCCAAAGGCCAAATAGAAAGACCAATTTGGTATGTTCTTTATTCCCATTTTTGAGCAATAATTTGAAACATAATCTTCCTCTGAAGGGATTCCAAGCCTCTCAAGATTAATTCCTGCTAGTCCTGGAGTGATCCCAATTTGCGGTATGTGCCAATTCATGCACTGATACGCAAGGTCAGCATAAGGATGCCCGATTGTAGAGAGTTCCCAATCGAGAAGAGCTACCATTGATTCCTCTTCATGGTCAAATATCATGTTGTAGAGCCTATAATCTCCATGAACAATTGAGATTAGACCATCGTCATCGGGCATTGTTTTTTCTAACCAAGCTATC
>CAZLQT010000073.1:0-4387 GCA_964561815.1 uncultured Woeseia sp. | reverse complement strand
AGGAAAAGTATAGCTGCGAAATCATAGCATTTGCTGCAGATGTTGGTCAGGGACAAGAGTTGGATCCTGTTAGGGAAAAAGCACTTTCCACAGGTGCTAGCAAAGTTTATATTGAAGACCTCCGAGAAGAATTTGTTTCTGATTTTGTATTTCCTATGTTACGGGCTAATGCATTTTATGAACACAATTACCTCTTAGGAACGTCTATTGCCAGACCTTTAATAGCTAAAGAGCAGATTCGCATCGCAAAAAAAGAAGGGGCGGATGGGGTTTCCCACGGTTCAACAGGGAAAGGCAACGATCAAGTGAGGTTTGAACTAGCATATCATACCTTAAGTCCAGATATCACTATTGTTGCCCCCTGGCGGGAATGGGAACTGAACTCCAGGAAAAAGGTGTCTATGTTCCTGACTGGAAGAAATCAATATGGTCAGCTGACGCTCTAATTCATAACCCAGAATCAGTAAAAGATATTCACAAAGCAAACATTGAAGCTGGCTCGAATGTCATCATTACAAACAACTACTATGTCACACCAAATATTCTGAAAAGAGAAAACTTAGAATCTGATTTCACAACACTTATCCAAAAATCTATAGATCTTGCAAAAGATGCTAGATCAGAGCGTGATGATGTATTGATTGCAGGTTCCTTCCCCCCCATTGAGACAAGCTTCAGACCAGACCTTACACCAGAAAATGATGAAATCATTGATTTCTATAAAGATTTATTGGAAATCATGACCGGACAAGTAGACATCATCATTTGTGAAACCATGAGTTCAATTAGAGAAGGCAAAATAGCATGCGAGATCGCATTGAAGGAATTTGATGAGGTTTGGTTAAGTTGGACAACAAGAGGAGTAGATGGATCAACACTAATAAGCGGAGAATCTTTAGAGGATGCAATCAAGGTTGGTAATAAAATTGGTGCTGCATGCCAACTTTTAAATTGCACTGCTACAAACTTAGTAACAGATCATCTTGAAACAATGAAAAAAGCCAATGCATTTGGCGCTTATGCTAACTCCCATGCATTAAAAGAAACTCATTTAATAGAAGACTTAGGCAATAACGTTGACCCAGATATCAATCACTATCATAACTCAGTAGAACTAACGCCTGATCAGTATGCAAAGCAAGCAAAGATTTGGTTCGATGAGGGGGCTTATGTAATTGGAGGATGCTGTAAAACAGGGCCAGATCACATAAAAGCACTCGTTAAAATAATCGATTAACCTGAAATCTCTTTTGCTTTTCTTACAATAGATTTTGCACTTATACCAAAATGATCTCTTAAGGCTTCTCTCGTTTCGCTTAATCCAAAACCATCGGTACCAAGAGCAGAAAAAGTTCCAGGAAATAAATGGGCAAGACTATCGGGTAAAAGCGTTATCCAGTCACTAACAGAAATAAAATGGCCCTTTTCATTTTTTAGTATCGTTTCTAGATAAGACTCTCTGCCCTCTTCAATCGATTCACGGTAATCTTTGTGCAATAAATTGTAGCTCGTTACACTCCATATATTGGTCGGAATGCCTTCTTTCTCTAATTCTTCTTGAGCTTGTATGACTTGTTGCATGATGCTACCACTTCCCAATAAATGAATTGGTTCACCTTTGAAATTCTTTAACAAATCCTTAGATGCTTGCTTGAAACAATACATCCCCTTTAGGATATGTTCTGTTTTTACATCCTTCATTGGAGGATGAGTGTAATTCTCATTGTAGACAGTTATGTAATAAAAAACGTCTTCTTGTTCTTGATACATCCTTCGAATGCCCTCTTGGACAATAACTGCTAATTCATAGCCAAATGCAGGGTCATAAGTCATAAGATTGGGGACTACAGAGGATAAAACATGGGAATGCCCATCTTGATGTTGAACCCCTTCTCCATTTAGTGTTGTTCGACCTGCTGTACCACCTATTAAAAAGCCTCTGGTCATTGCATCCCCACAAGCCCAAATCATGTCGCCAACTCTTTGAAAACCAAAAATAGAATAAAATATGTAAAAAGGAATCATTGGTAACTCATAATGCGAGTAAGCTGTTCCTGCTGCCATAAATGAAGCCATGGCACCAGCCTCACAAATTCCTTCCTGTAAAATCTGACCGTCCTTAGCTTCTTTATAGGGTGAAATTGTACCGGCATCAACAGGCTGATAATTCTGGCCATCATGAGAATAAATTCCTGCTTGTGAAAACAAACCATCCATTCCAAAAGTTCTTGCCTCATCAGGGACAATAGGAACGATATACTGGCCTATATCGTCTTCTCTTAGCATTTTTGAGATCATTCTTACGAGAACCAACGTGGTTGATATAGATCGATCTATACCGTTTGTGAAATCTTCAAAAAGCTCTAAATCAGGGGCCTTAATTGATTTACATGAATCAAATCTAATCGGTTGATAACCTCCAAGTTGCTTTCGTTGATCATGAAGATATTGCATTTCCTCAGATTTTGGGTCGGGAACATAAAATGCTGCGGCTTTTTTATCTTCATCAGATAAAGGAATACCTAATCTATCGCCAATCTCTATTCTCTCTTCATCAGACATTGTCTTCTTCTGATGTGCGATATTTCTACCCTCTGAGCCTTCACCTAAACCATAGCCTTTCAATGTTTTAATTAAAACAACGGTCGGTTTACCCTTTGAATTAACGGCCTTCTCAAAAGCTGCGTAGAGTTTTTTACGATCAAAACCGCCTCGTTTTATATCTTTTAACTCTTCATCACTCAAATTCGACATAATAGACTCAAGTTCTTTGCTGTCCTGAACCCAATGAGCTCTCTGATCAGCGCCTGAAGAAACTGAGTAGTTTTGATATTCTCCATCAAGCACTTCATCCATTCGTCGTTGCATGACATCATTGGTATCAATTGCGAATAAAGGGTCCCATTCAGATCCCCAAATAACTTTAATCACATTCCAACCCGATCCTCTAAACACAGCTTCAAGTTCTTGGATAATCTTTCCATTGCCTCTAACAGGCCCATCTAAACGCTGAAGATTACAATTGACCACAAAAATAACGTTATCCAGCTTTTCTCTTGAGGCAATATTAATTGTGCCTATTGTCTCTGGTTCATCCATCTCACCATCGCCTAGAAAGGCCCATATTTTTCCTAATGACTTTTTCAGCAAGCCTCTGTTTTCCAAATATTTAGCAAAACGAGCATAATAAATTGAGTTCACTCCATTAAGCCCCATAGAAGCAGACGGACTAGGCCATAACTCAGGCCGACGTCTTGGATGCGGATAGGAGGGAAGCCCCCCTGCATCTTGGAGCTCTCTCCTGAAATTACCGATCTCGTCTATTGTTAGACGCCCCTCTAGAAAGGCTCTGGAATAGATGCCAGGTGAAGCATGAGCCTGGATATTCATCATATCGCCTTGGTAATTCTCTGTTCTGGATTTGATAAAATGATTTAAAGCAACTTCTGTCATTGTTGCAGCAGAGGCATAGGTAGCAATATGACCCCCAAGTCCTTCCCCTGAATCATAGGCCTGTAAAACCATAGCCATAGCGTTCCAACGGATAATATTTTCAATTTTATTTTCTAGTTCATGGTTGCCCGGATAACTCGGCTGTTCTGTGAGCGGTATGGTGTTTCTGTAGGGTGTATTTAGCGTCGCTTCGGTGAGAGTTATACCTTGACTCAAAGCAAAGTTCTGTAAAGATCTCAATAGCTCCTTAACTTCCCTATTCCCATAACTCTCTTTGACTGCCTCAAGGGATTCAATCCACTCGTTGATTTCAATTTTCCATTCCTCTTCGAACTTTTTATCAATCGAATCACTCATGGAAATAACCTCAGCCGTTTTTTTTGGATCGCTCATTGTTTGTAGTTAGTTCAATTAAATAATACCAACTTAACTAAAATTTACTGAGACTACTGTACCATGAGAATTATAATTGTTATTCAGAAATGAGATAATATTTCCAATGGAATTAACATGCTGAAAAATTACAATGCCTGACTACAGATCAAAAACATCAACACACGGCAGAAACATGGCTGGTGCTCGAGCACTCTGGCGAGCAACGGGTATGAAGGAAGATGATTTTGGTAAGCCGATCATCGCTATTGCTAATTCATTTACTCAATTTGTACCTGGTCATGTTCACTTAAAAGATCTCGGGCAAATGGTTGCCAGAGAGATCGAAAAATCGGGTGGGGTAGCAAAAGAGTTCAGCACTATTGCTGTGGATGATGGTATTGCAATGGGGCATTCAGGGATGCTCTACAGTCTTCCCTCAAGAGAACTTATTGCTGATGCAGTTGAATACATGGTCAATGCTCACTGTGCAGATGCGCTGGTCTGTCTATCCAATTGTGACAAGATTACCCCTGGAATGCTCATGGCAACCATGCGCCTA
>CAZLQT010000072.1:0-4511 GCA_964561815.1 uncultured Woeseia sp. | reverse complement strand
CAGTTACAATTAATGATATTAATGAAGCACCTACTGATATAGGTGTATCGAGACTGGCATTAAAGGACAACAGCGATGCGGCTGTTGTTGGAACCGTAAGCACCGTTGATGAAGATGGAAACGAAAGCCATAGCTACAGTGTAGATGACGATCGTTTCGAGGTAGTGGATGGGGTATTAAAGCTTAAATCAGGAATAACGATTGACAGTCTTACCGAGCCAAGAGTTACTGTCATTGTTACCACCACTGATAAGGGCGGTCTGACTTATCAAGAAGAATTCACTCTAAAGGTCGGAACAGTTCAAATAACATCGATTCAATTTGAAGAAAATAAAGCTGGTGCAATTATCGGTGATTTATCTGTTATAGACTCTGATTTAAGTGGTGACATAACCTACACAATTTCAGGAGAGGGGTCTGAGAATTTTGAAGTGATTAATGGTCAATTAAAATTAATTGACTCCTTTAGTGCTAATTATGAGGTGCTTAATAGTTATGAAATTACGATTACCGCATCTGATGGAACCAATGAAGAATCGACCTCTTATCCTTTTAACGTCATTGATGTCAATGATCCTCCTACATCCATTTCACTTTCTGGGTCAGCAATTGATGAAAATCAGTCTGGAGGGATTGTCGGATCCTTGACAACAATAGATGAAGATTCTGTCGACACTCATACTTATACGATTTCGGGAGATGGCTCAGAATATTTTGAAGTGCTTAATGGTCAATTAAAGTTAAAAGATGACTTTGCAGCAAATTACGAGGATAAAAATACCTATACTCTAACTCTTACCTCCACAGATTCAGGCGGCTTATCAATCTCTACTGATTTTACTATAAATATCAATGATATAAATGATTCTCCAACGGGCATCAATATAACCGGGAGTCTATTTGTCAATGACGGAGTTACAGGAGGCACTGTTGGGGAAATAACAACAATTGATGAAGATGCAGTTGATAATCACTCCTACAGCATATCAGGAGCTGATGCTTCTTCATTCGAAATTGTTAACGGCAAACTCAAAATGAAAAATACAGTAACCGCAGTGAGCAGTGTAAAAAGTGCATATCAAATCACTATAACAACCACTGATAAAGGCGGACTAAGTTGGACTGAGGACTATACAGTTGAAGTTAATGTGGCACCAACTGGATTCGTTATTTCCAGTTATGATGTTGATGAGAGTTATATTGGAGCTACTGTGGGGACTATCTTAGTTTCTGATCAGAATACTAATGACAACTTTACTTATTATCTGAGTGGAGAAGATGCCGATAAATTTGAAGTTGTTGATGGCACTCTTGTCGATGGCATTCTTAAGGTTAAATCTGGGAGTTGGCTTGATTATGAAACCAAGAGCTTCTACACAATAACGGTGACTGTTATTGACCAAGGTGGTTTTAGTGTTCAACAGACTATTACGATTAATGTTAATGATGTCCATTATGGCAACCCTTATCATACTGAAATACAGAGTGACTTTGTTGCCCCCATTTCTGATGATCCAAGTATACAAGCTCTTCAATGGACTTATGGAGGTGATGGCGAAGGAAGTCTTATTTTTGTTCATGATAATGATCCAAACACCCCATTGGTGATTACATACAGCCTTATTGATTCAAATTCTGTGCTGGGCGATAACTATGATAACGGTTAGGATCAAGACGTATATGACAATAGGTCTGATTATTCTAGTCAATGGGAAGCTATGGTGGTTCAAGCTTTTGAGTATTGGGGTGAAATTTCTGGGATCACATTTCTTCGAGTGGACGATAACGCCAATATGTGCGGTGATATTAGAGTAGGGCTTTCTACGGGTAATTTCGGGGGAGCAGGGGGTTGGGCTAATGTGCCATATTATTATCAGGGAGAAAACAACAGCACAGCCAATGATATTTGGATACGACAGCAGTATGACCCAGTGGTATATGGTTCTGTATACGGTCCTTTGATATTAATTCATGAGATTGGTCATGCCATTGGTCTAGCACACACTCATGACAATGGTTATCGATCGTCAGCGGAGGAGAACACTAACATTTATTCTGTAATGTCATATATTGGTTGGGGTAATTTTAACAATGATAATTGGACTGATTTCGGCTATGAGGCAGGCGATTGGTTTCCTGCTTATCAGCCCATGATTAATGACATAGCAGCAATACAACATCTCTATGGAATGAGACCCGATGGTAACCTTGGTCCAACCACTTATACTTTTGAGGGACCAATTTATACCACTATTTATGATACCCAAGGAAATGACACCATAGATTTAAGTTCCTATTCAATCGATAGCATTTTAGACCTTAGGCCAGGTAGCGTCTCGTATATTGGTACGAATGAAATAGAATTAGAAGTGCCTTACGGCAATCGAAGCTGGGAATACAATTTTGAAGACTCAGGTTTTCCTTTAGCTATTGAGGGAGGCACGATTATAGAGAACGCTGTTTTAGGAAGCGGTAATGACATAATCTTCTGTAATAGCGCTAACAATAATATCACTTGTGGTTTTGGAAACGACGATACTTATTACATTGGTTTCAATGACATTGTCTACGGCGGTAATGGCTACGATAACTTTTTTATAGATTCATTTAATTTTGGACTTATTGACGGTGGATTTGGGACTAGCGTGACTGGTGGTGAAGGGGATTCTCTGTACTTTTTTGGGATCTACGCCAATCAGACAATTGATCTAAGAAGTTTTACAGATTTCCAGATAACCGGCATTGAAGACATCAATATCAATGATGGAAAAGCCACAATCCTTCAGATTTCTGAACAAGCCTTAAGGGATCTCGAGGGAAGCTATTTTAGAGATATAGATGGAGACGGTATTGATGAGGTTGTTCATTATATATATACCTATGACGATGCATCCATCGATGAAATCCAAATTAATGAAGAGGGCTGGACCTTGGTAACAGGACTTATAGTCGATGATGATAATGTGTATGAAGGGTATGACTATTATAAATCTAGTGATGGCACGATCTGGTTTGCCGTCAATAGCGGTACCAGTGTAGTAGAGATAAGCCCCATGGGTGCAAAGAATCTTAACACCTATTCATATGACGGCAGCACTGCTACAGCTGGCTATAACAAGGACGTTGGTGATGAAGATAACTCAGATTATAGTCAACCGAATCAACCAAGAGTGATCAACGATGATTATGTTGAACATAGACCTGGACCTTGTGGATGCAAAATGTGTAAGACCGCTAGCGAATTAGATGGCGAAGAATTTCCTATTGCAGATTTAGATCAATATGAGGACTCTTTAATCTTTCCTGAGATGACTAATTTCGATAGTGAAATATACACTGAATTAGATGCATCAGAGCTACCCAATCTGTTAATTGAAGCATCTCTTGAAGCTGAGGATATTCTTTCTTTAGCGCATCTCCCTGATAGTCCAGTTTCAAAGAGCTCAAGTATTATTAACTCCAATAATCATTCTTTTATAGAGCAATACGAAATTTTGATTAATTATGAAGAAATCATTCATCTGGAGCTTTTAGAAGAGAATTTGATTTATACTTCAGAACTTGGCTGATTAAGTATTAATTAACTATTACTTTAATTTATTTTAGTTCATAAAGTCTCCATAGTTCTAGAATAAAAAAACTTTATACTGGAGTATCTGCTCTATGTACCTTCTAAAAATAAGATCTAACTTTGAACAAAAAAAAGTCGTTCATTTCCTTTGTCTTATTTTCCTTGCTGTTGGATTTTCTACTAATACACAAGCAGACACAGGAAAAGGGGATTGGTTGATGCGAACTGGGTATACTTTCTTGCTGCCTCAGCTAGGAAATGAAAGTTTAATCGAAATTGAGAAATACAGTATGCCAACCATTTCATTTTCTTATTTGATGACCGATAATTTAGCCATTGAGTTTTTAGCTGGTGTTCCTAGTAGCATTAATATTAATGAAAGGATGACAGGATTTAATACCAAGATGGCAGCGTTTACACCCATCGCTCCCAACGCTACTTTGCAATATTATTTTAATAACAAAGACAGAAGATTCAGACCGTATATTGGTGCAGGCCTTCTTTTTTCAACTTTTCATAGCGAGCAAACCTACGGCATCTTGCAAGGAGCATCTATTAATATTGATGACTCTCTAGATCCCCTTACACAAATAGGGTTTGACTACGCGATCAATGAAAGATTTGCTCTTAATTTGGATGTAAGGAAACTCTATACCTCAACAACTGCCATCACCACAGATCTTGATCAAACGATAATGGGCATAAATGCTCCTTCTCAAATGGATTATGCTATGGGTACGAAACCAGTGACCGTCAGCTTAAATTTTGTTTTGTACTTCGATATTCCTGAAAGGACAGAGCGGAGACAGAATAAGGATAGAGAGATTCTTGAGCGAATTAAACAGCGAAGGCAAAACATAAAGCTTATTAGACGCCTATAAATCTAACCTATGAAAAAGAAAGAATCAGAAATCTTCCACCAAGCACTTGGTGAGGCCAC
>CAZLQT010000071.1:0-4794 GCA_964561815.1 uncultured Woeseia sp. | reverse complement strand
CCGTTGATGGTTAATAGCTATCCGGGGGTTCGAATCCCTCCCTCTCCGCCAGACTTCGCATATGTTATTGATTTATCAAGACTTGTCTTACACTAGACTAGCTATTTCACTAACAACTATTGCTAGACCTACAAGACTGGAATACCAAGCATACACAGTAACTAACTCAATATTCTTGCCCATTTGTTTTGTAATGAATAAGTGGATAATCACAGAGACTAGATAACTAGCACCTATAATTCCTGCTGACTGAATAATAATACTACTAGCAGTTAAGTTATCAGGTGACAAATATAATAGAACGCCACAAATGAGTACAACTGTTCCGCCGACTGCATTGATTTTATCTAAACGCATTATTAATCATTAGTTAGTTCCTCTAACACTATTGTTCTGCAATTTTTGTATTCAGCAGATTCAAATTGGTGATCTGAAAGAGCAAATTCTTCATCAACAACAAAGGTCAAACAGTAACGTGGTAATAGTATTTCTTTCTGTTTTTCTAATCTGTTTTTTGTCTCTAAACTTGAACAAGAAGCTACAAGTAGTCCAGATTCGTGAATCGCGTAGTCATTACAGAAAGATAGTGATTGGTTTTGTTTCTGGGCTAATCTAGTGTTAGTGGCTTCCATTTCTGCACAAGAAGATATTAACAATCCAAAGATTACGATGAGTATTTTCATAGTTAAAGACTAACATTAAGATTTTTTTTATAATAAGGTTATTTCTTTTATTGAGGTTAATTTATGAATAGGTTTGTTTATTTATTTCTCTTATTTCCATTCGTAATCGGATGTTCTGATAATCATCAGGAACAACCAACAGCAGGGCAAGCTAAAGAATTTCTAGAAGAATATGAAGCAACAGCGACGACAGAAGGACCTGTTATTTCATCAGCCTATTGGATTGCTTCTAACTTTATTACTCATGACTCTCAAGTAGTTGCGGCTGATTATGGTAAACGTTACACCTTAAAAGGTCTTGAAGAGGCAAGAAAGGCAGCTAGCTTTGATGATATTGTTGTTGATCCACTGGATCGTAGAGCCCTGAACCTAATTAAGAATGGTTTTACTATGCCGCCACCACTAGATGAGGAGTTAGCCGGTGAATTATCACAGATAATGACTGAGCTCGAAGCAATGTATGGCACCGGAACACATTGTTTTACCGAAGATGATTGTTATGACCTTGAAGGGTTTGAAAACATTATTGATAATTCCAGAGATGCTGATGAGCTTTTAAAAGCATGGTCAGGTTGGCGAGAGATAGGTAAACCAATGAAATCTAAATATCTTCGAATGGTTGATATTGGCAATCAGGGCTCCAAAGATCTTGGGTTTAGCGGTTTGTCGGAATTATGGTTTAGTAAATACGATATGCCTACCGAAGATTTTGCGGTTATGGTTGATGAGGTTTATGAAGATATAAAACCATTATACGAGGCCCTTCAGTGTCATGTGAGAGCAGAGCTTAACGGCATTTATGGCGATGAAATTGTGGCTTTAGATGAATCTATTCCTGCTCATCTTCTCGGTAATATGTGGGGACAGTCATGGTCTAATATTTATGATCTTGTCTATCAAGAGGAGCAGCAAAGTAATTCAATTGATCTAACAAAGATTATTTCTGATAAGAATCTGTCAGAAATTGAAATGGTAGAGATCGCTGAAGATTTTTTTCTTTCTTTAGGCTTTAAGCCGCTTCCAGATACTTTCTGGCAAAGATCATTGTTTGTGAAACCTCAGGATAGGAATGTTGTTTGTCATGCAAGCGCTTGGGACATTCATAGCCAGAATAAAGATTTGAGAATCAAAATGTGCATTCAAAAAAATGAAGAGGATTTTATTACCATTCATCATGAACTGGGTCATATCTTCTACTATCAAGCTTATGCTAATTTACCTGAAGTCTTTCAAAGCGGTGCGAATGATGGTTTTCATGAGGCTGTCGGAGACCTTTTAGCCTTATCCATCACACCCAACTATCTCGAGCAGATTAATTTTATAACTCCCGAAGAATCCAATGAAGCAAAGTCAAATGCCATAGCTTTATTGATGAAGCAAGCACTTGATGGAGTTGTTGCAGTACCTTGGACGCTGATGCTGGATAAATGGAGAATGGCTGTTTTTAATGGCGATTTAACCGATGATGAGCTCAATGATTACTGGTGGGAATTGAGAGAAAAATATCAAGGAATAGGATCACCAATGGACAGACCTTCTGATGCTTTTGATCCTGGGGCAAAGTACCATATTCCTGGTAATACACCATACACAAGATACTATCTCGCTAGGATATTACAGTATCAGTTCCATGAGTCACTTTGTGAGTCGATAGGTTTTGAAGGAGCACTTCATGAATGCACTATATATAATAATGAATTGGCAGGAGAGAAGCTTAGATCGATGTTGAGCCTTGGTCAAAGCCAACCTTGGCAAGATGCTCTAGAGGCAATTATCGATGAAAGGGAATTGAGCGGTAGATCGATGTTGAATTACTATTCACCATTGAAGGATTGGCTGGACGTTCAAAATGAAGGAAGGGTTTGCGGCTGGTAAAAAACTTTAAAAGTCAACTCTGATAAAATAAATCAATGCGAATTTTACTTATAACTGTACTTTTCTTATTCAACAGTTTTGATGCTGTTTCAAAGGTCATTATTGTACCCCCGAGTAAAAATGCTCAAGAGCAACTTCAAGAAGCAATGATTCTTGCAGAATCAGGAGATGAAATACAGCTTACAACTGGCATCTACCAAATCGAGGACGGACTTTCTCTAGATATTGATAATGTCAAAATTACTGGTAGCGGTCATCAAAATACTGTGCTGGATTTTTCTAACCAGATGACGGGAGCACAGGGCTTAATGATAACTTCTGATGGGATAACCCTAAAGGATTTCGCAATTATAAATACCAAGGGAGATGCAATTAAAGCTAAGGGTTCTGATGGTATTTCTTTTTTGAATATAAGAACTGAATGGACGAATGGTCCAAAGGCAAGCAATGGAGCTTATGGCCTGTATCCAGTGGAATCCAAAAATGTTCTTATCGATGGATGTATTGCTATAGGCGCTTCAGATGCTGGAATTTATGTAGGGCAATCAGAGAATATTATCGTCAAGAACAGTGTGGCAGAATATAACGTTGCAGGTATTGAAATTGAGAATTCTTATTTTGCCGATGTTAAGAATAATATTGCTCGATACAATACAGGCGGCATATTGGTCTTTGATCTTCCTGATCTTCCTCAGCAAGGCGGACATCATGTCAGGGTGTTTGATAACCTAATCATAGATAACAATACTGATAATTTTGCACCTGAGGGCAATATCGTTGGCGAAGTACCTAGAGGTACGGGAATTATCATTATGGCTAATTCTGATGTGGAGGTTTTTGATAATGATATTTCAGACAATGGAACATTGAATATAGCTATTGTCAGCTACAGTGACCCTAATCAGGAGAGCGATGAAAATTATTACCCCTATCCTAAATCTATCCAAATTCATGGTAACCGTTTTGGAGCAAGTGGTTTTAATCCAGATACAGATAAAGAATTAGCTGGAATTCTCTATGAGTTATCAGAAGGTGATATGCCAGATATTTTTTGGGATGGCGTTTTACCAATCTCACAGATGATTTTGGGCCAACCTGAGGACGAAAAGATCAGATTAAATAATAATGGTGAAGCGTCTTTCTTAGCCATAAGACCTCTGCGTTATTTGCTCTCATTTCCCAATCCCATTGACAGAGATCAGAGTCAATACAGTCGCAAGATAGAGTCTCTTCAGCCTGTGCTTATAAATAGTTCAGAATAATTATGAAAAGATTTTTACTTAGATTGATATTAATTATCATTCTTATGCCTTCCAATCTTTACTCTCAAGTTAATGACTCTGCGATATTGGCTGATCCACCCCCTAAATTATTATCCGAGTATGGGTTTTTTGTGAACACTAAAGATCAAATAACGGTGCCCGGAGTTCTTCCCTATGAGTTAATAACATCTTTATTCTCTGACTACGCTGATAAACATCGATTTGTATATGTGCCCAAGGGCAAGATTGCCGCTTATCAAAAGAATTCTGTTTTCAGCTTTCCTGTGGGGTCCGTATTAATTAAAACCTTCTCTTATGAGCCCATTAATAATCAAACATCTGGAAGACATTTAATAGAAACAAGACTCTTGATTAGAAAGGATTCAGGATGGGATGCACTAACCTATGTTTGGGATGAGGAAGGCCAAGAAGCATCACTCGCCTTGGCTGGAAAAACTGTAAAAGCTAACTATATTTCAAATGATGGGAGGGAATTAGATATTAGATACCGTGTTCCAAATAAAAACCAGTGCAAGGAGTGTCACTTGGAAAATGAGAGTATTGTCCCTATTGGACCCAAGCCAAGGAATCTAAATCGTGATTACAACTATCTTGAAGGAACCACAAATCAATTAGAGAAATGGATGAGTGTTAAATTTATAGACTCATACCCCGAGAAAATAAACTCAGTGGTGGATTTTATGGACTCCTCTAAACCAATAAATGATAGAGCTAGAGCTTATCTGGATATCAACTGTGGTCATTGTCATGCACCTGAGGGTTCTGCTAGCAACTCAGGTCTTTATCTACATTTGTTAGAAACTAGAGAAAAGCAATTGGGCGTTTATAAGGGGCCCGTGGCCACAGGTCGAGGAAGCGGTGGACTCGATTATTCAATTGTGCCAGGACATCCAGATGAGTCTATATTACTTTATAGAATGATCTCAGACGCTCCTGATATTATGATGCCTGAG
>CAZLQT010000070.1:0-5010 GCA_964561815.1 uncultured Woeseia sp. | reverse complement strand
TAGGCTCTAAAATTCGCGATCACACTTTAAAAAAGGTACCGTACTTAATAATAGTAGGTGACCGTGAAGTTAGCAGTGAACAAATTACTGTGAGAACACAGAAGGGTGAAGACTTAGGAAATATGAAATTAAAGGATTTCCTAAAAAGTATTAAAAAAGAAATGGTTATATAAGGAGGAACATTATCGCTGCAAAAAAAAGGGTCAGGAAGAATAATCAAATAAAAGTCTCTGAAGTGAGGCTAATTGATGAAGATGGGACTCAATTAGGTATTTTAAGTATTAGCGAAGCTATAGAGCTAGCAAGCAATAAGGGAATGGATGTGGTAGAAGTATCACCAAACACTGAACCACCGGTTTGCAGAATACTAGATTACGGTAAGTTTTTATTTGAACAAAAAAAGAAAACCCAAGGCGCTAAGAAAAAACAGAAAGTCTTCCAAGTAAAAGAGATTAAATTTAGACCCTTGATAGAAAAAGGTGATTACGACGTAAAAGTTAATAAAATAAGAGAATTTCTCGATCAAGGAAATAAAGTTAAGATTTCCCTTAGATATCGTGGTAGAGAAATGAGACATGTAGAACTCGGACATGATTTATTAGAAAGAGTTCTTAAAGACATAGAGACGGTAGCTATGATTGAACAAGAAGCAGAATTCGAAGGTAGACAACTTGTTATGATTGTAGCGCCAAAAAGTAACTAAAAAATATTATGCCAAAATTAAAAACAAACAAAGGAGCTGCGAAACGGTTTAAAAAGACTGGAAGCGGCAAATATAAGAGAAGTTCTTCTCATATGAACCATATTCTTACTAAGAAGAGCAGTAAAAGAAAAAGACATCTTCGGTCCTCTTCTCTTATTGCCGATGGTGATAAGAAGAGCATAAAGAAACTTCTGCCTTATAGTTAATTCAAGGAAGTAAAATGGCTAGAGTAAAAAGAGGTGTTACCTCAAAAGCTAAACATAAAAAAGTACTAAAAAAGACAAAAGGTCAATACGGTGCAAGAAGTCGACTTTTTAAAGTTGCTAAACAAGCTGCTATAAAGGCTGGCCAATACGCCTATAGGGATAGAAGAAAAAAGAAAGGACAATTTAGATCTTTGTGGATTGTTAGAATCAATGCTGCTGCGAGACTCTATGATCTCTCCTACAGCAAATTGATGCATGGACTTAAAACTGCTGATATTCAAATCGATAGAAAGATACTGGCTGATCTAGCTGTTAATGATTTAGAAGCTTTCAAAGTCCTTTCAGATAAAGCCAAAGCAGCTTTAGAAAAATCATAATATGACAAAGAGTTTGTCAGAGCTTACTCGTCAGGCAAAAGAAGATATATCTAATTGTTCATCTTTAAAAGAACTCGACTCTGTCAGAGTTTTCTATCTTGGCAAGAAAGGTAAGGTTAGCCTGGAGTTAAAATCGCTATCCAAACTTGATCCAAAAGAACGTCCAAAATTTGGAAAACAAATTAATGATATTAAGAAAACTCTCCAGGAAAAAATATCTTTAAAAAAAACTGATTTAAATAACCAAAAAATTAAAGCTAGCATTGAGGAGGCTGCAATTGATATTACATTGCCAGGTAAAACATCATTAATTGGCAATATACATCCTCTATCAATAACGCTAAATCAAATAGAAAAAATTTTTATCAGTGCGGGCTTTTTAGTTGATGACGGTCCTGAAATAGAAGACGAATATCATAATTTCACAGCACTGAATATACCTGATAACCATCCTGCAAGAGCCATGCATGATACATTTTACTTCGATAATGAATATTTACTTAGAACGCATACATCACCCATCCAAATTAGAAGCATGGAAAGAGATGGAGTCCCAATCCGTGTAATTGCTCCTGGTAAAGTCTACAGAAGAGATTCAGATATAACGCATACTCCAATGTTCCACCAAGTTGAAGGGTTAGTCATAGATAAAGATATAAACTTTACACACCTAAAGGGCATACTTCACGATTTCATTAATAGTTTTTTTAATGATGAAATGAGCTTAAGGTTTAGACCCTCATACTTTCCATTTACAGAACCATCTGCAGAAGTTGACTTACTATCGAGCGATGGTCAGTGGCTAGAAATATTGGGTTGTGGAATGGTACACCCAAAGGTCTTAGACAACTTAGGTATAGATAACAAAAAATACAGTGGCTATGCCTTTGGTATGGGCGTTGAAAGATTAACAATGCTTAAATATGGGATTAAAGATATCAGGCTTTTTTATGAAAACGATCTGAGTTTCTTAGGTCAATTTAAATAAATCATGAGAGTTCCAATAGATTGGTTAAATGAATTTTCTAGACAGGATCTGGATGCAGATTATGTTGTGGAGAAATTAACGCTCTCAGGACTTGAATGTGAACTACTAACGCATAAAAAGAAACCTGTCATTGATTTTTCATTAACACCTAATCGTGCAGACTGCTTTAGTCTTAAAGGAATCCTGCAAGAACTTTCTGCTATAAGTAATAAATCTTATAAAGAACTCGCAAACGCTGATTGCGATGAACATCATAAAGAAATTATTCCGATAGATGTCAAGTCCGTAAAAGACTGTCCAGTTTTTATAACTCGAGTTATAAAAAATTATAATAACAAGACTCAAACCCCTCAATGGTTAAAAGAACGCCTGGAGTTATGTGGATATAAATCTATTAATTTGGTTGTAGACATTGCGAATCTTGTCATGCTTGAAACAGGCCAACCACTTCATACTTATGACCTTGACTGCATAAGCTCTAAAATTATTGTTAGAAGAGCTAAAGATAAAGAATCTTTAAACATTCTCGATGGAAGTCAGCAAATACTTAACAAAGATTTCTTAATTATAGCTGATGATGAAAAGCCATTAGGTATAGCTGGAATTATGGGAAGCCTCGAGTCTGGAATATCAGAAACAACTTCATCAATTCTTCTAGAATCAGCTTACTTTAATTATGAAACAATTATGGGTAAAGCCAGAATGCTAAATCTTTATAGTGAAGCAAGTTTGAGGTTTGAACGTGGAGTTGATCCAAATATTCAAAGGCATGCAATTGAAAGATTTACTCAGCTTCTTAACCAATTGGCAGGTGGAGAGAATGGGCCAATAAATCAATCTATTAGCAATAAAGATAAACCAAAGAATAGAACGATTTTGTTAAGAAAAGAACAAGTTAAAAGAATTTTGGGTATTAGGATTCCTAATAAAAAAATTAAATCTATCCTTGAAAAACTCAAAATGGAAACGAAAGAAAAAGACTTTGGTTATGAAGGATGGAAAGTTAAAGCGCCAAGTTACCGGTTTGATATTGAAGATGAATGTGATCTGATCGAAGAAATTGCAAGAATCTATGGCTATGAAACAATTCCTGAGGTGAGAGAAACTCAGGATATTAGTCTAGGTCAGGAGACAAAAAGGCTAGAAAAGCGAAACTTAATCAATAATCTACTTTGCAATCTTGGTTATTCAGAAGTCATCAACTACAGCTTTGTCAGCCCTTCAATGAACGCTTCATCTAATAATTCCGCTATTGACGTTATGGACCTCCAAAACCCTTTATCGCTTGAAATGTCTGTAATGAGGAACTCATTATGGCCTGGAATGCTATCGAATTTAGTCTATAACATTAAAAGGCAACAGAAAGATGTTCGTCTTTTTGAGGTCGGAAAAGTTTTTGCATCGGTAAAAAAATCTCCTCATGAAAGAACAGTTATTTCTGGTCTAGCTTATGGCAGCCGCAATAGAGAACAATGGGGTAAATCTAATTCTCCCATTGATTTCTTTGATATTAAAGGTGATGTAGAGACGCTTTTAGGATGCTTTAATCTTAAATCCAAAGTTTCCTTCAAACAAACAAACCACAAAATGCTTTGTCCTGGGAGAACAGCTTCGATCAATCTAAAAAATAAAGTTATTGGTTATATCGGTGAACTTAATCCTGAAGTGACAAATGACCTAAAACTGGATTCCAATCCGGTACTCTTTGAGCTTAACCACGATATTCTAAAATCACCTATCGGTCTAAATTATTCACCATCAAAATACTTTCCAAGCTCAAGGAGAGATTTATCATTATTAATGGACGAGTCAATAGAAATTAACACAGTCATAGAATTGATAGAATCAATCAAAATCAAAGACTTAGAAGAGATTATAATCTTTGATGTCTTCAAAGGTAATAAAATTGGTGCGGGCAGAAAAAGTGTTTCTATAGGCTTGATTTTTCAGTCAAAATCACGCACCCTTAATGACGATGAGATTGATAAATCCATGTTGAAGATCAATCAACATATACTCAAAAAATTAAATATAACAGTAAGATAATGACCTTGACAAAATCAGAAATAGTAGAAGACCTTAACAACGAAATTGGGCTCAACAAAAGAGAAGCCAAAGAGTTGGTAGATTCTCTATTTGATCATATTAAAGATCTACTTGAAGACGGACAAGAGGTTAAACTTTCTGGGTTTGGCAATTTTCAACTTAAAGATAAATCTCCACGACCAGGGAGGAACCCCCGTACCGGAGAAGATGTTGAAATATCTGCGAGAAGAGTAGTTACTTTCAAATCAGGACAAAAACTCAAAGAGGCTGTCAAAACTCTTTCAAATGATTGAAAATACTTCACAACTCCCCTCAATACCGACCAAAAGATATTTTACAATCAGTGAGGCTAGTGACTTATGTGAGGTTGAAGCACATGTTTTAAGATACTGGGAACAAGAATTCACCCAGCTTAAGCCCATCAAGAGAAGAGGCAACAGAAGATACTACCAAAGACATGATGTTTTATTGATAAGGCAGATTAAAGAATTACTTTATGAAAACGGTTACACTATAAAAGGTGCCAAACAAAAACTCTCAGTCGATGAGTCAGAAAAAGAATCAAAATCCTCTGCTTTAAGCGACATAAGATCAGATCTAGAAGCTGTAATTGATATCTTAGATTGATAAAAATCTCGGGGCGTGGCGCAGCCTGGTAGCGCACCTGAATGGGGTTCAGGGGGTCAGAGG
>CAZLQT010000069.1:0-5125 GCA_964561815.1 uncultured Woeseia sp. | reverse complement strand
CCTGGGAATTTTTTTACGAGAGCGGTCAACTCCAAGCAAGAGAAAAATACAATGAGGGAAGACCTGTTGGTGTATGGAAGACTTTTAGCCCGAATGGGAGGCTTTTAGAGCAAAATGATTTTAGAAGTATTAACCAGGGTGATTTGAATAGTCGAGGAAATCCTTATTCTGGTGGTCCACCAGGGATAAAATGAAAAAAAGTATTGTTATAACAGCTTTAATGCTACTTTCTTCACATATTGTTGCCCAAGAAAAATATTGTTGGGTTTCTGGTGATAATTTTCACGATATTAAAGTAGCCGTTAGCAATGATTGTGAAGAAGGAGATCTGCTCTGGGTCGTTACTAATGGTAATAATCTTGATGAATGGAGCCTTGAGCAGACCATTGGGCAGTATTGTGAATTTAATTCTGAAATTATTATTAGAAAAAGAAACAATGGAGGCTTGTATCTCCAGTGTATTCTCCATGACGAGAAGTCTAGAAAGAGAAGGACAGACAACTAAATCATGATAGATCAACCTAAAACCGGAATCGCTCTGGCGCTTGATGACTGGCGCGCACTGATCAATGACGACTGGCGGGGCCTTACGATTGCACTTTATATGGTTCTAGTTGGTTATGGTGTATTGGTAGGTATTCCTGTAATAAGCACGGCATGGGTGACGAAATTAGGTTTTACAGAAGTGGAGGTTGGCAGAGTCGCTGGTATGGACCTTGGCGGTCTTTCTGCTGGAGCAGTAGTTGCAGCTTGGGTTATAAACCATCTGAATCGAAGACTGATTGTTTTCATAGGTATCTTCTTAGCTGCACTTGCCAATGGTTTATGCCTCAAATATGTCGATTATGAAACAGTCTTATGGCTTCGCTTTCTTGCCGGTTTTGGAAGCGGGATGTACACCGCAGTGGCAATGGCTGTATTTGGTACATCAATCCGTCCAGCACTTGCCTATAATTTAATGCTCTTTAGTTTTGCCTTTTCTCAGGCTTTAGAGATGAGGATTTTGCCACAGTTATCAATGAATGGCATTTATTGGGTCTTTATTGTCTGCTTTCTCCTAACCTTGCCTTTCCTGGGTTGGATCAAGAGTTATCCAAAGCCAAGATCACAAGATACTGAATCAATCACCACAAACAAAAACAATTCATCAAAGCCACTTTTGGCATGGGTTTGCCTTTTTGCAATCTTTCTCACATACATCAATATAGGAGCCTACTGGACATATATAGAGCTAGCCGCATTGGATGGCAATACTAATCCAGAGTTAGTGAGTGAGGTCCTTGTTTGGGCATCATTGTGCTCACTTCTTGGATGTCTGATTGCAACTCTATTAAGTAATCGATTCGGATTATTAAGACCTCTTCTCATTGCACTATTTACGATGGCAACAGGTGTTGGTATGTTGGCATTTGGTATCAATGAGCCAAAGTTTCTAATGAGTGTGTTCACTTTTAATCTGCTGTGGATTTTTACCGATGTCTATCAGATGGGTTCACTTGCCAACTTTGATCACGGTGGAAACTACGCGGCTTATTTGCCAGCAGCACAAGGACTTGGGCAAATAGTGGGGCCAAATATAGCCGCCTCCTTGCTGGCTATTAATCTTGGGTATTCAAGTGTGTTTATTATGTGTTGGGCTGCTGCCATGTCGGCAATGCTGATTTACTGGCTGCTATACCGTTATCTTAGAACTAGATATCCGAGCATTGCAGATGCATCATAGACTCTAGCTGAATTACACTGAAAAGGGAGTCATCCATGAAGAAGATAAAACTTATAAGATCAGCACTGCTAGTGGTATGGTTGGTCTGCTTAATAAATCTTGCTGTGCCAATTTCAAGTCTGCTTAATTATCTTTTGGCCTTTTTAGTTATTGCTCATGTCTTAGAGTTTTTTGTTTTCTTTAAAAAGTTCGAAACCAATAAAGTTAAGAATTTTTTCATGGTCCTTGTTTTTGGATACTTACATATTCAACAACTAGATTATGAGAAGAGAAAGAATCTAGTTAACTAATTACTTAAAGATAATTTGATTCGGATATTTTTTACCTAAATACCGATCCAATCCAAACCATTGCCCTGTAGGAAACCACAAGAAAAGGAAGATCAATACAAAGAAAGGCAACAGAGAGGCATCGTAATAGCCGCCTATAGCGAAATTAAAGATTATAAAAAGACTAACTGCTGCAGAACATCTTGTTGTTAAACCAACCATTAATCCTATAGCGCTATATAACTCTCCCAAAGTAACAATCGAGCCAATGAGCTGATGAAGAGGGATTGCAAAATTACTAAGATACAAGACAGCAAAACTATCAGGAGGAAGCTCGGTTAACCTTTGAAGAAAGACCACTTCTAAAATGTTGCTTGTCATCCATTCACTCTCCACTTTATTAATTCCAGCAGCCAGCCAAAAAATAGCAAACAAGGTTCTGAAAAGGATCAAAAGTGTCATTCCAAGGTTCTTAAATGTTAGATAGGAGAGACTCATTTTGTTAATTTAATTTCTTATCAATTGTTTCTATGGATTCCCACAAAGGCAGCCTGTGGCAGAAACCCAGGGTCTTGTTATCGTTATCCATCCATTGATTATTTAATCGATTTATCTTCGTTTCATTTAAAAAAATTAAATCTGGGTCTACAGATATTCTCGCTTGACCTAAGGCAGGCGCAGACCAATCTCTCTTTTTAACAGAAATTATTATCACTGGCCTTTGATGCCCTTTTACCTCATAGCCTTCAAAATTTTTTATAAAGAACTCCCAAATAGTTGTTATTTGCGACCAGAAGGTTCTGGTTTTTAAATGGTATAGAGTAAATTCGCCCTCATCAGGTATGGAGCTATGGTTTTTTATCTCACCTTTCTCGCAAAGTAAAACGGCCTCACACATGGTGCAAAATTCTCCAAACTGGCTATATAGCAGAAGTTCCGTCTCATTTGACTCTGTTTCTAGCGAGAAGAGAATGAAAATTGTAAATATGAGTTTTTTAATCATGAATCGTTATATGATAAATGCAATTAACCAAATTTTAAGATTAAGTTAATAATCTAAATTTTTAAATATTAAATGATACTTATTTTTAGGAGACTATTATGAAAAGACTAGTATTAATTGGCTTGTTATTTACTGTGAGCAACGCACATGCAGGTGTGGCAGTTGTAGAGGGCTGTAATTTAAATGACGGTTACACAATCGAAGATGTTGTAGAACACAGCGAGCTAATGAATCAGATAATGGATGCGGCCGGTTACAAAGAAAAAAGGTTTGGAGCAATGATTATGGCTCCATATTTTGAGCAAGAGCAGAAATCAGAATTTGATTTTTACCAATTTGAGTATTGGGGGAATTATGAAATTTTCGGAAATGACATGAATGAGTGGTTTGAGCAAGGCAAAGGCAATCAATACATGGAAAAATTTCAAGAAATGACTGATTGCAGAGCGTTAAATATGTTCAGCACAATCACAACTAGAGAATACCCTGGCGATTAAAGTGTTGTGAGCTTATACGATAAATATTTACTGCCCCATCTTTTAAATTGCACCTGCAATCAAAAGCCCTTTATTCATCAAAGAAAAAAGATAGTGCCTCTTGCGAAGGGGAATATTTTAGAGGTAGGGATTGGTTCGGGATTAAATATTCCTTTTTATAAAGCTGAAGGTACTAATAAGATTTGGGGAATTGACCCTTCAGAAGAATTAATAGCTATGGCCAAGAAGCAGGTTAAAGATGATACTCCTGATATAGAGTTCATTATTTCAAAGGCAGAAGAAATTGATTTTGACGATGCTTTTTTTGACACCGTCTTAATGACTTATACGATGTGTACAATAACTAACTTATCAGAGGCATTCACACAAATTAAACGGGTAATAAAACCAACTGGTAAATTGATCTTTTGTGAGCATGGTGTGGCACCCGATGAGAATGTCGTTAAATGGCAGAATAGAATAAACACTTTTTGGCCTAAAATATCAGGAGGTTGTAATATCAATAAGGAGATTCCTAGAATCATTGAATCTTCAGGTTTTTCTATTTCAGACCTCGAGAATATGTATCTTCCGAAGACGCCTAGAGTCTTGGGTTATAATTATTGGGGAAGGGCCACTTTAAATTCATGAGAAGAGAAAATTGAAAACGTTCTGGAAAGTCTGGATAATGGCTAGTTTTTTTAAGGGGTAAATATGAGTAAAGTTACAATGAACACAGATAAAGGAGATATCCACATTGATCTATTTGATGAGGACGCACCGAATACGGTAAAGAATTTTACTGATCTGATTGAAAAGGGATTCTACGATGGATTGAATTTTCATCGAGTAATACCAAATTTTGTTATCCAAGGTGGATGTCCTCAGGGCACTGGAACAGGAGGCCCTGGTTATCACATTGATTGCGAGATTAATGACAATAAACATCAAGCAGGCACTCTATCCATGGCTCATGCAGGCAGAAACACTGGCGGCAGCCAATTTTTTATTTGCCATAGTCCACAGCCTCATTTGGACGGCATGCACACTGTTTTTGGTCATACAGCAAATATGGATGTAGTGAATTCTATAGAGCAGGGCGATAAAATTATATCTGTGAGCATAGATCAGGCCGAATAGAAAACTTTATTGACTAGTGCCGCAGCTAAGGCAAAATGGTCTTTTCTAGTCAGAAACAATGGTGGGCGTAGCTCAGTTGGTAGAGCCCCTGGTTGTGGTCCAGGTGGTCGTGGGTTCGAGCCCCATCGTCCACCCCATTATTCTCCGGGTCGTTAGCTCAATCAGGTAGAGCAGTGGACTCTTAATCCATTGGTTATAGGTTCGATTCCTATACGACCCATTTTTCCATACAACAAGATTGTAATTCGCATGGATAAAATATAGGCTTGTCTGTCTTGATTTAATTTGGAGTTGATTCACTTGAAAACAGATATAGAAATAGCAAGAGATGCAGAGCCTAAAACTATTGATAAAATTGCAGACAAGTTAGGTATTAGAGAGGAATACCTTGAGCGCTATGGTAAATTCAAGTCTAAGGTTGACCTTTCAATTAATCATGAAAAACTTAAGGATTCTAAGAACGGTAAATTAATTTTAGTTACTGCAATATCTCCTACTCCTGCAGGAGAAGGTA
>CAZLQT010000068.1:3064-5377 GCA_964561815.1 uncultured Woeseia sp. | reverse complement strand
TTTGATGATTGGGACGGTCATCCAAGAGTGTATTTGCAAGTGGACACAAAAAGAACAATTTGCCCTTATTGCGGCACCACTTATGAAGTAACTGATTTTGATGAATAGTCACTCTTCATCAATCACCCACATTAATTTAGCAAATGGCTTTAGAGGAGGAGAAAGACAAACTTTTCTTCTGATGCAAGAATTATCTTCTAGAGGTTATGAGCAAAGCTTAATAGCAAAAAAAAATTCTCTCTTAGCAACTCAATCACATTCAATAGATAATCTTAAAATCATAGAATCTCGATTCAATGCTCTAGACTGTTTTAGGTCTCTAAGGAAAGATACAATCCTGCATTTTCATGAACCAAGAGCTTTTGTTTTTGCTTGGCTCTTTGGAATTACCAAAGGATATAAATATTTGCTTACCCGAAGGGTTCAAAGATCTCCTAGATCAAATTTCATAAACAAAGCCATTTATTCAAAAGCAAATTCAATTGTTGTATTAAGTAATGCTATTGGAGACTCCATTGAAGAAGCATTAGGTTTAGGGATAGATTGCGAAGTCATCCCAAGTGCAAAGACAGGATTTATACCTAATGAATCAGAAGTTAAACGAATGAAATCTGCCTTTGAGGGTAGTTTCATTGTGGGTCATATTGGAGCAATTGATGATAGCCACAAAGGTCAGCAACAAATCATTGAATTAGCTAAAAGCATGCAGGTATCTGAGCCGGATATTAATTTCTTACTCATTGGTTCTGGGCGAGACTTAAGGCAACTTAAGCAACAAAGCGAAGGGTTAGAGAATCTTAAGTTTATTGGACAAATTGATAACGTTGGAGATTACCTAGCACTGTTCGATGTGTTTATATTTCCTTCGAGACATGAAGGCCTAGGCTCCATCTTATTGGATGCGATGGATTTTGGTTTGCCGATTGTGGGTTCTAATATAGGAGGCATCCCAGAATTAATTGAAGACGGTGTTAATGGTTTCTTAGTCGATGTTAATAATATTGAAGGCTATAAAAATGCTCTTAATAAGATATACAGAGATAAAGAGTTGAGGGCAAAAATACAAAAAAATAATCTTGAGAAATCAAAAAAATACACGTCTGGGATTATGGCCGATGAATACATAAAGCTTTATGATAGGATAAATAATGGACTCTAATTTCCATAAACATGTTGACGAGGCATTAAGCCGTATTTCCAGTCTAATACGCAAGACTCCACTTCAGTACTCACCATCACTCAGTGTAAAAACAGGATCAGAGGTTTATTTAAAACTGGAGAACTTTCAAGTCACTGGCTCCTTTAAAGCTAGGGGTGCAGCCAACAAACTGATGATTTTATCTGAAGACAAACCTGAACGCATTATAACAGCCTCTTCAGGTAATCACGGTTCAGCTGTTGCTAATGCAGCTGCTGAATTAGGACTTGAAGTATTAATATTTCTACCAAAAACAGTTTCTCCAGCCAAGCTAAACAAAATTAAGTTGTTTGGCGCTGAAGTTGTATTAACTGAAGCTGATGGCAGAACAGATGCTGAGACTGCTGCCAGAGCATATGCTGAAGAAAACAACTTCCCTTATTTATCTCCATACAATGATCTTGATGTCATAACAGGGCAAGCTACAACTGCAGCAGAGGTCCTTAAAGAAAATAAAAATTTCGATGCGGTATTTATTGCAATGGGTGGAGGCGGATTAATTTCTGGTATGGGCGGTTACCTTAAACAAAAAATATCAGACATAAATGTTATTGCTTGTTCGCCAGAAAATTCTGCAGCCATGCATCATGCAATAGAAGCAGGGCGAATAGAAACAATAGAGCACTTAGATACTCTGTCTGATGGCACTGCTGGAGCCCTAGAGTTTGGGACCATAACCTTTGAATTTTGTAAATCTGTAGTCGATCACTCAATAACTGTTAGTGAGGAAGAAATAGCTTCAGCTATGAAAGACTTTATAGGCGAGCATCAGATGATGATTGAAGGAGCAGCTGGTGTGGCTATAGCTGGCTTACTGAAAGAAAAAGAGAAATATAGAGATAAGAAAGTTTTGATTGTGATTTGCGGTGGCAATATTAGTAATCAAACATTAGTTGAAGTTCTAAAATGAATAATAGTTTCGTCATGGATTGGGATGAGATTTCTTCATTATTAAATGAAATTAACGTTCATGAAGCAATGAGAAAAGCATTTATTGAATACTCTAAGGGTAATTCAGAGATTCCTCCTGTTGGTGAATTATTATTTGAAGATCCACCTGGAGAAGTACATATCAAATATGGCTATATAAAGGGTGGCTCACACTATGTGGTTAA
>CAZLQT010000068.1:0-2964 GCA_964561815.1 uncultured Woeseia sp. | reverse complement strand
GTGGAATTAAAATATGGGCTAGAAATGCTCAAAAAGCAAAAGATTTGATCAATGATCTAAGGGATTTAAATCTTGATATAGAGTTCAAAGATGATCTTGAGCTATTGGTTAAAGAATCAAAATTAATCATAACTACAACATCTTCAAGAGAGCCTCTGATTGAGTCAGATTGGGTCCAACCCGGCACACATATTACAGCCGTGGGCTCTGATACTCCTGAAAAGTGTGAGCTTGAACCAAAGCTCCTTTCCAGAGCTTCAGTTATAGTTGCTGATAGTATTTCTCAGAATAAGTTAAGAGGTGAGATTCACCAAGCACTTAAAGAAAACTATGTCTCAGAGCATAATCTTATTGAGCTTGGAGAATTGCTCGATGATAAAAAGGAAGGAAGAACTGATGATCAGCAGATATCAATAGCGGACTTAACTGGAGTAGCTGTTCAAGATTTGGTTATCGCAGAAGCCGTTTACAATGCTAAGATTGGCGCTTAATTAGAAGTTCAATTTTTTCTATAACATCTCTAGTTTTTATCAAATCCATAGCCTCTGGCTGCTTGATTTTCTGCCCGAATTTAACCTCTGTCGGTGATTTATCCATGAATACTTTCAAGGCTTGATCGTACTTATTGATCAACCACTCATCGGAATTATAAGGACCGCTTCTTTTGGGATTACTCATTGCATACAAGCCGATTACTGGTTTACCCATAATTGTTGCAATATGGGCTGGGCCTGAGTCTGGGCTGATAATGAAATCTGAATACTTGATGAGTGCTGCCATTTCTCTTATCGACGTTTTACCGATTAAGTTAAGAATGTCATTGCCAAACAAAGCATCCAATTCTTTGGAATACAGTTGTTCTGGTGGACTATTACCTCCGGTTATTATTACTTGGAGGTTTTCTAGATTGATTAAAAATTTGATCAGTTCAGCAAAATTGTTAATAGACCAACTGCGGTTGTATTGATTTCCATATCGTTGACTGCTGCATGGACTAATCAAGCAAGTGATCTTATTTGAATGAATATGTTCTCTTGCAAAATCTTCCTCTGGCTCCAGAATGAGAGGAGTCCATTTAGCGTTACTGTCGAGATTGAGGTATTTTGTAAACTCTAACATTCCATCAACCACATGCTGATTTTTTATGGGCTGAATGTATTCATTGCAAAAGAAGTTTTGTAGATCCCTAGCTCTATCCTTGTCAAAGCCAACCTTTTTTTTTGCTTGAATAGCTAGACTTATAAGATTCGCTGACATAGATGCATGCATATTTAAAAGCACATCGAAACATCTTCCTCGAAGCTCTTTCTTAATCTTGAAGAACGATTCAAAAAGTTTCTTTTTATCAGCAACAATGAACTCCACACCTTTAATATCCTTAAATAATTGATGTTCCGTCTTTCCAATAATCCAAGTAATTTTAGTCTTTGGGCTTGAACGCTGAATGTTTTCTATGACTGCAAGTGCGTGACAGCAATCCCCAAGTGCTGATAACCTAATTAAACAAATTTGGTTCAAGGGTTGCTTTTTATTAGTGGTCATAAAAATGAATAGTCAATTATTAAAAATTAAACAAAATACAATCTTATACGATGATACTTTAATCAGTGAACCTGATGAGAATCTTTTTGACCTTGAATTCTGGGCTAATGACGAAAAGACACGATTAATAAACAAAGGAAGAGGAAAGGTTTTATTAATAAATTGCCAGGGCCTTCCGTCTGTTTTAAAGCACTATTATAGAGGAGGGTTGGTGAGCAATTTTTTAAGCGAAAAATATCTTTGGCAAGGAGAGAGTAATGCACGATCAATCAAGGAATTCAGAATTTTACAAAAAATGTTGCAGGCTGGATTACCAGTTCCTCGACCGATAGCAGCTAGGGTTAATAGGCAAGGTATCTTTTATACCGCTGATCTTATTACATCAAGGATAGATCATTCATCTTCAATGGGAGATAGTCTGAAGGAGAACTCTCTGAGTTCTGATCTTTGGAAAAATATAGGGTCCTGCATTGCTTCATTTCACAAGCAGGGTTTTTATCATCATGATCTCAATATAGAGAATATTTTAATTGACTCAGATCAGAAGGTGTTTTTATTAGATTTTGACAAAGCTGTTCAAATGGATCCTATTAATAGTATGGCTCAAAAGAATATCAATCGGCTTCAACGATCAATAAATAAGAGCTATCCAAATTCCAGCAAGCAATTCCCTAAGGCAGAATGGGAGATTTTGCTTGCAGAGCACTCCAAGCGGTTGAATCAAGATTAATTATATGGATCCTTGCCACTGGCCGTATTCTTGAATCGTCTGTGCACCCAGTAATATTGTTCTGGGTGTTGAAGGATATGCTGTTCTAGGACTGTGTAAATATTTTGCATATATTTTTGAGGGTCTGATGTATCAGGATTTACTTCTGGATATATTTGTAACACATAGCCTTTCCCATTCTCTAGTCTCTTAGCGAAATAGGGGAGCACTGGAGAACCAGTCATTTCAACGAATCTGCATATGGCAGAAGTTGTTGATGCTTGCTGCCCAAAAAAATCTACTTCAACAGCGTTTTTCCCAGCAAAGCTTTGATCGGAGGCATACCAAACAATTTTTTTATCCTTTAAAGCTCTAATTAATCCCTTAATCTCGAATTTAGTAACTAAACTTTCAACCGATTTCAATCGCATTGTCCGAAAGAAGCGGTTAATTATAGGATTACTACCTACACGATACATGCCAACGAGCGGTGGCAAATTTTCTGTAATACCTTCTCGGGTAATTAATGCAGTCATTTCTAAAAGTGTGAAATGCGCGCTCATTAAGATCACTCCCTTATCTTTTTGTACTGCTTCGTTCAGATGCTCAATACCTTCTACCTTGACAATCTTCTTTAAACTCTTGTTAGATTTCCAACGCGCTATCCCAACCTCTAAAAAACCAATGCCTAGTGAAGCAAAATGCTTTCTTAA
>CAZLQT010000067.1:0-5617 GCA_964561815.1 uncultured Woeseia sp. | reverse complement strand
TGCTGCCGTCATAACTCCTCTTTAAGTCAATAATTATTCTAAAATTTGGGTTTGAGCCAATAGCTATTTTTTCAACCCTATAAAAGACTATGTCATCTGTCTCAATAACTAATCTTGAACGATTTTTATTGTTTTTAGCTATACGAACTTTTTTAATTAAACCCATCTCTCTGTCAGTTTTCAGCCGAGGGCTTATCTCTGTCTGATACAAATCAATGACTACTCTGTTTGGTCTATTTAGAGTAAAAACTTTGTAGTTGACTGTTTGAGAGACATCAATCACCAGTCTTGTCTCAAGAGACTCTGTGCTAATTCTAATATTCTTCAGTAATGCTTTTGCATCTACTGATTGAGATATCAGTAAAGTAGACAGGATTAAGAATAGTGTTCTGTATTTATTGATAGCCCTTATCCTTAATTAGTTTTCTATGAATCTACTCTATCGAAAAATCTAACTTATTACCTAATTTATTAGTTTGATCAAATAGGTCTATGCTGCGTTCATTGATCTCATTTGTCATATCAAATGAGATTTCTATATCTGCAGGTAAAATAAGATCATGACCCCTTTCTGGCCATTCGATTATCATAATTGTTGGTTTTGAATTATGTGGTTCTTCATGCAGTTCGAGTTCAACAATCTCTTCTGGCCGCTCAATTCGATAGAGATCTATGTGCAATATACAGAATTCTTCTGTTTCTATTCTCTCCATTATGCTAAAGGTTGGGCTTGTGATTAAATCTTTATATCCCATACCTTTAATCAACCCCTTAGAAAAAGTTGTTTTTCCTGAGCCCAATTCACCTTTGAGGTAGATAATCAAGTTTTGATTTAATTTATTTACTAAACCAGAACCAAAGTTATTGGCAAATTTAAGCATCTTTTTTTCAGAACTAATAATCATGGGTTAATAATGTCTTTTAACTCTCCAAATAAGTCAGTTGCAATAATACCTCTTTCTCCAGATTTGGCTGCTTGGTCTCCTGCTAGGGCGTGTATATAGGCTCCTAGCGCTGCAAGAATTTTTGGGTTTACTTGTTTAAATTGACTGCATAAAGCTGCAATAATCCCTGTAAGCAAGTCCCCCATACCCGCTGTGGACATTCCAGGATTACCTGCAGTAACAACAAACGGAATTTCTCCTGCAGCACCTACAAGTGTATTATTTCCCTTAAGTAAGGTTACACCACCATATTTATCAATTAACTTTTCAAGACTAGCTAACCTATCTTCTTGAACCTCTGGATTTAAACATCTCAATAATCTGGCAGCTTCTCCGGGATGAGGTGTTAATATCCAATTATCCTTTTTTGTAGGACTATCTGCTAAAAGATTCAAGCCATCAGCGTCTATGATGAGTTGTTTTTCACTATTAAGTGCTGCATCAAATAGATCTCTAGCCCAAGGGTCTGTACCTAATCCGGGACCAATTGCAATAACATCAGCTTTCTTAAAAAGTTCAGATATTTTATCGCTCCTATCATCTGCTGAATGAGCCATTATTTCAGGAGTAGTTTTAGAGATAATTGCGACATTCTCAGGTCGGGTAATAACACTGACCAATCCAGCGCCTGTCCTGAGTGCTGACTCAGATGTGATTCTTGCTGCACCGCCCATCCCATGATTACCAGCAATAACCAAAACATGACCAAAATCTCCTTTATGTGAATTCCTAGTTCTGGGTTTTAAATACTGCTCAAGTAGAGAACGATTAACTATTTCTAACTCTATTTCTGCATTCTCAAAGCAAATTTCAGGAATGGATAAATTTGAATACTCTATCCAACCAGACATTAGTGGCCCCTGATTTAAATAAAGGCCTTTCTTCCTTCCGACAAATGTTGTTGTTACATCTGCCTTTATTGATGATCCCATTACTTCTCCTGAATTGGCATTTAATCCAGAAGGAATATCCAATGAAAGGACTGGAACTTTAGAATCGTTTATTTTATTAATTGCTTGTAAAAACTTGCCCTCAACATTTCTATTAATTCCTATCCCAAAAATACCATCAATAATCAAATCACAGTCAATATCTATTTGACTGTCCCACTCTAATACTTCCCCATCTAAAGATTGATATTCATTAAATGCTTTTAATGCATCATTCCTAAGTCTTAGGGTGTCACAAAGGGTAATGACTTTGGTTTTAATGTCTTTCTCTATCGCTAAACAGCCTAATAAGTAGGCGTCCCCTGAATTATTGCCACTTCCACAAAATATCATTATGGAATTAGCATCAGAAAAGTATCTTTCTGCTTGATGAAAACCAAATGCAGCAGCTCTTTTCATTAGAGTGAAACCAGGAATATTCTCTTGCTGAATAGCTCTTTGATCAACCTCAGACACAGTCTTTGAGGAAAAAATATAATGTTCTGGATTAGTCATAATAAATATTATACTGATCTTAAAACTAAAAGACTTTATGGAATAAATGGGAAATCCCTACGAATTAAAAGATCAAATCAAGACCTGGTCATCCGAACTGGGTTTTGAAGGTATGGGAGTCAGTAATATCAACATCGAAAAAGACGCAAAGCATTTAGAGAAATGGCTGGAAAATAAATACCATGGAACGATGACGTATATGAAAAAACACGGTGAAAAACGCTCACGTCCAGATCTTTTATTACCAGGAACAATAAGAGTAATATCGCTCAAGATTCACTATTACTCGAGAGATAAAAAACAAGCCAATATTGATTTAAAAGATAGTGAAAAATCTTATATAGCAAATTATGCTTTAGGACGCGATTACCACAAGACAATCAAGCAGAAGTTGAAAATTTTAGTCTCTAGGATTAGAAAACATTCAAAACTAAAAGGTCAAAACTTTTTTGTAGATTCAGCGCCGGTATTAGAAAGAGCATTTGCAAGAGATGGGGGCTTGGGGTGGATTGGTAAAAATACTAACTTAATTAATAAAAATGAAGGCTCTTGGTTCTTTCTTGCTGAAATCTTTACTGATATAGAAATTCCTATTGATAAACCTTCAACTAATCACTGTGGGACCTGTGATGACTGCATAAAGATCTGCCCTACCGAGGCTATTGTTGCTCCATATCAATTAGATGCAAGACGCTGTATATCATATCTAACGATAGAGAATAGGGATGCCATTCCTAAAGAGATGAGAAAAGCAGTAGGCAATAGAATATTTGGTTGTGATGACTGTCAGATCGTTTGCCCATGGAACAAGTTTGCTAAAAAATTAGTTATCGATGATTTTTTACCAAGAAAACAATTTGTAAATAAATCTTTAGAAAACCTGTTTAAATGGACAAGAGATGATTGGGAAAAGAAGACACAAGGTAGCGCTATAAGAAGAGCTGGGTATTCTGGTTGGTTAAGGAATTTAGCTGTAGCTCTCGGGAACTCTGAAAAAAAAGAATCCGCGAGAGTGACGCTTGCCTCAAGGCTAGATGATACAAATGAGATGGTTAGAGAACATATTATCTGGGCGATAGAAGAACAAAAGACACCTTAAGTTAGGACACTAGCGGTATTATTAAAAAAGTGCTTACCATATTTAACTGACACTAATTCAGTAAAAAGCATTTGAAAATGATCTTCATTATTGATTGGATCTATACTCTCTGCATTCACAACCAATAAAGGTGCACTATCATAGTAATAAAAGAAGTTGGCGTATGCATCAGCCAATTTTTCAAGATAAGCTTTATCAATTAGTGTATCTATTGAAGGTGATCTCATGTTAATTCTCGTCATCAGAACATCAACTGGTGCTTGTAAATATATGACCAAATCAGGTTCCGGAGGCTTCACACTGAGTGAGTCTTTAACTTTATTGAAGAGTTCTATTTCCTCTTGGGTAAGATTCATCTCAATGAAGATTTTATCTTTATCGAATAGGAAATCGCTTACATTGGTGTTTGAGAAGAGTTCTTCTTGATTTATGTTCTCTAATAGCTTTGACCTTTGGAATAAAAAAGATAACTCCGTAGGTAATGCATTTGATCTTGGGTCTTTATAGAAGTTTTCTAAAAATGGGTTTCTCTCAGGCTCTTCAAGGATCAGCTTCCCATTGACATGTTCAGAGATACGTTTAGCTAAGCTGGTCTTGCCAGAGCCTACAGGACCTTCAACGACAACAAACCTTGACTCAAGCTGTATTGATATAGATTCGATCATTTCTTATATATTAGTTAAAACTGTAGTTTTAATCATTACTCCTTTTCAAATAAGGACTTATTCTCCTGTGGTATTTCTATGCCAAAATGACGGTATGCTTTTTCTGATGCAACTCTGCCTCTTGAAGTTCTTAGAAGAAAACCGCTCTGGATTAGGAACGGTTCGATAATATCTTCAACAGTTCCCTTCTCTTCTCCTATAGCTGAAGCAATAGCGTCTATGCCAACTGGTCCACCACCATATTTTTCGATAACAGCTAATAAGAATTTTCTATCTAAGAAATCAAAACCATTATTATCAACTTCCATAAGATCCATGGCTTTTTTTACAACCTTCTTATCAATTTTACCTTCAGCTTTTACCTCAGAATAATCTCGAGTCCTTCTCAGTAAACGGTTAGCAATTCTAGGCGTCCCTCTAGCTCTTGATGCTATTTCATGAGCACCATTTTGGTCAATTGGGACTTCGAGAATACCTGCCGAACGTGTAGCAATTTGGGTTAATTCATCAGTATTATAAAATTCTAAACGTTGCGAGATACCAAAACGATCTCTTAAAGGTGAAGTTAGTAATCCTGCTCTAGTGGTCGCTCCTATCATTGTGAAAGATGTAAGATCCAAGCGAATAGATCTTGCTGAAGGGCCTTCACCAATAACTAGATCAAGCTGGTAATCCTCTAAAGCTGGGTAGAGAATTTCCTCAACCACAGAGCTTAATCTGTGAATCTCATCAACGAAGAGAACATCGCGTTCTTCTAGGTTCGTTAGGATAGCAGCAAGATCTCCTGGTTTTTCTATAGCAGGACCAGAAGTATGTTTTAGGTTTACACCCAACTCGTTAGCAATTACATGAGCCAATGTTGTTTTACCTAATCCGGGAGGTCCAAAGATCAAAACATGGTCTAGTGATTCTTCTCTTTTCTTAGCAGCTTCAATGAAAATATCCATTTGTTGTTTTACTGCTTCTTGGCCGACATACTCAGAAAGATACTGCGGTCGAAGCATCCGATCAATGCTCTCTTCTCCCTCAAGAGAATCGCTAGAGATTAGATCGTTATCTTCAGTCATTTCAGTCATTATTTGTTTAGTGATTTAAGTGCTTGTCTGAGCAGCTCCTCTACTTCAAGTCCGGTTGTGTCAATCTTATCTAATATTTTTCTTGCCTCACTGCTTTTGTAACCCAGATTGACCAGAGCATTTCTTGCCTCAAGCAGCATATTATTATCAGAAGCTGTGGATCCTTGTAATTCAGAACTATCGGTTACATCCTGAATCTTATCTTTCATCTCAACAATTAATCTTTCAGCTGTTTTTTTTCCAATCCCAGGGAGATGGACAAGAGTATCAACATCTTCATTAATAACCGATTGAACAAATCCGTTAACATTTATGCCAGAAAGGATGGTTAGTGCCATTTTTGCCCCTACTCCACTAATCTTGATTAACGTCCTAAAGAGCTTTCTTT
>CAZLQT010000066.1:0-5799 GCA_964561815.1 uncultured Woeseia sp. | reverse complement strand
AGATGAGAAAGTTGCTAGACTTCATTTGGAAAAAATCGGTGTTAAGTTAACCAAGCTCACCAAAGAGCAATCAGAATATCTTGGTATTTCTGAAGAAGGCCCTTATAAGCCAGAGATCTATAGATACTAAAAAGAACTATTGTTGAGAGTTTTCTCTAATCATTCTGATCAATGGCTCAAGATAGTTTAGCCTAATAATTGGATCATCAATCTCAAGACATTTTTGTTTATCTTCCAATTTGAGAGGTAAAATCTCAGCAAATCTAAAGCTAACCCATGAGGCGCTTTCAAATTTTTTCTCATCTTCGTTATACAAATTAATATCGTCCAAAATTGCTTTCAATAAACTAACGAGATTAGAAAAATTTTCTGTGGGTTTAAAATCACCTTCTCTTTCAATGATTTCCACGTCCCCTATATTAAGACCGTCCTCTTGCTTATTCATCCCCAGTAATTTGAACTTGTTGGTGCCAATAGTTGTAATTCCTAATAAGCCGTCATTACCCTGCTCCCAATCAATTATTTTAGCCATTGTTCCTATGTTGTAGGTCTCAAACATTTTTGGATCGTTCGATTCACGGCTTAGAACAACCCCAAATTCTGAAGAGTCTTTCATGCATTTGCTTACCATATCTATGTATCGTGGCTCAAATATTCTCAGGGGCAGTCTAGAATCTGGAAACAGAATGGTCCGAAGTGGAAAAATTGGGCAATTCTCTTCGTTGCTCATTATTTGTTATTCACCAATACTACTCATTAGGGCTTCTCTGATTGGTACAGAAGTTCTATTTGTCATAATAAGGATAATATCACCTGGCTTTAACTTATCACTCAGGTGGTCCATTATCTCCTCATGATTATCAATGATAATAGTGTTATTTTTGGTTACGAATTCTTTTTCAATATCCCACTCTATATCTTTGCTATTAATAATTAATGAGAGATCTGCCTGATCGAAAGAATCAACCAACTCCTCTCTCAACGTTCCTTTCTTCATCGTGTTCGATGCTAGCTCAGTAATGGTATATAAAGACCCATCTCCTTGATATTTATCTTTGAGCGAATCGATTGAAGCAATAATGGAGGTTGGGTGATGAGCAAAATCATCAAATATTTTTATACCTGAATACTCTCCTAAGAATTCCAATCGCCTCTTGACACCAGGAAATCTATCAATGCTTTTTAAAACATCCTTGTTCTCAAGACCCACGTTTGATAAAGCAGCTGTCGCACCCAATATGTTCATCCTATTATGTTGTCCTATAATTTGTGGTCTAATTTGACCTACTTGTTCGTTACCTTTGGAAAAAGTAATGCCTTCATCAGGAAACACTTCCATGGACCAATCATTCCTATCTGATTTACCAAAGGATACTTTTTCTGACCAAAAACCCTGGTTGAAAAGTTGTTTAATATTTTTATCGTCTCCATTAGCTATAACGGTGGTCTCAGATGGGATGAGTCTTAGCAACTGATGAAATTGCCAGTATATTTCACTCATATCTGCAAAGATATCAACGTGGTCAAACTCAATATTATTGATAACTAAGAAATTGGGGTTGTAGTGAATAAACTTTGATCGTTTATCAAAAAATGCCGTGTCGTACTCATCGGCCTCTATCACAAAATAAGGATCAGAACCTTTTGTCGCAGAAGATGGGAAACCTATAGGAACCCCGCCTATTAGGTAACCTGGATCATAACCAAGGTCTCGAAGTATAAAAGCGATTAAACTTGCAGTAGTGGTTTTTCCATGTGTGCCTGAGACAGCAATGACAGTTCGATCTTTTAAGATATTATTGCCTAACCATTCAGGTCCAGAAGTATAAGGAATATCACTATTAAGAATTGCCTCAACCAATGGCATACCTCTCGACATTACATTGCCGATAATAATCAGGTCAGGGTTCAAATCTAGCTGATCCAAATCATAATTGGGTATGACCTCAATACCCAGATGGTTCAATTGATCACTTATGGGAGGATAGGAGTAAAGATCAGACCCAGTTACGTGAAAACCAGACTCCTTGGCTATAGCTGCCAAGCTTCCCATAAATGTGCCACTAATACCTAAAATATGGATATGCATAATCTAGATTCCTGCAATTGAGGTTTGCAGTAAAAAATTCACCATAAGATAGAGCAAGGTAATAAGAACAGAGTAACTCGGATTGGAGATTAGCCTAGAAAAAATATGGGCCATAATAATTATTGACCACAAAGCAACCAATAGAGTTGCGAGAGTAAACCAAACTGGGAATTGTGATTCGATCAACAGATCACCCTCTCCAAGATAGCTAGAAAACTGAAGAATTAATGGGCTATAGAAAATATTAAGAATCCCTCCAGTTCCAAAGAGTGCAATTAAGGATCGCCTAAAGAGTATCTGAGTCCCATATAATTCAACCAAAGCTTTAACCCAAAATATCAAAAGAAGAGCATCAACCAAAAAAGATCGTGCAAATAATTCCACTGAACCAGAGATTTTTATTCCTGAAAAAACCTGCGTTGCAAAGAAAAATACAAATATTAAGCCAAGAAAGAAATTAGAATCAGGAAGGCTTTCTTGACCTGATTTTTTGATCATAATATTCCAAAAGGCTGTTAATAATTTAATCATAGAGAACCAATTCTATTATAATTCGGACCAGAAGATACTAATTCATGATAGAAAAAAATAAAGCTACAGAGTTTATTGATACACAAAATTCATTAAATGAATTTGTTAAGAAACTTGATGGTAAAGCACTAATAGGGATTGATACTGAATTTGAAAGGATAAGAACCTATTACCCTAAATTGTGCCTTATCCAAGTTGCATCAAGTGATTCAATGGCTTGTATTGATTGCCTCGCAAATCTCGACTTATCAAATTTTTGGAAACTTTTGTATAGAGAAGATATAGAGAAGTTGATTCACTCAGGGAGTCAAGATTTAGAGATTTTCTATCTTGAGAATCAATCACTGCCCCAAAATATTTTTGATACTCAAATCGCGGCTTCGCTCCTTGGTTACCCAATGCAAATTGGCATAAAAAATCTTCTTATGGACGAGCTTGGAATCAGCATTGAGAAATCAGAAACAAGGAGTGACTGGAGTAAACGTCCACTTCATTCAAAACAATTAGAATACGCAATAGAAGATGTTGCTCATTTATTGGAATTGGGAGAATCTCTAAAGAAGAAGCTAAAAGACAAGGGAAGACTTGAATGGTGTGAAGAAGATTGCAACAAAATGTTGACCACAAAAACTGGATTAATGGACCAAGAAAACGCATGGAAAAAGATCAAGGGTATAAAAAAACTAAACTCTAAGTTTCAAAACACTGCTATAGAGCTGGCAAATTGGAGAGAGAATCAATCGGCAAGAAAAAATATACCTAGGAAATGGTTAATCGATGACACAGAGATTATAAATGTTTCTAAAATGGATCTGCATTCTCTTAATAAAATAAAATTAGAGCATCTTATCAATAAGCATATGCAAGAATCTGATATAGAAAACATGATAGACACGCTAAGAAACATTAAAAATTTAAAAAAAGATAGAAAGAGGAACAATAAGATCAAAATGATTCCAAACTACAAATCAATTACTGAGAAAATTAATACATTTATTACCAAAAAAGCAAAACAACTAGGTATAACCCAAGAGGCTTTGGCAACTAAGAAAGATATCCTATTGCTTGTTCAAGGAAGAGACAGTCGACTCAATGTTGGCTGGAGAAAATCGCAGTTGAATAAAGGGATTAAAAAGATCTTAAACTAAGATAAGGATTAATTTATCTTGGAAAGGAGCCTCTTATAAACCTCTTCTATGGAGCCCTCCCCATTGACAACCTTCAAAATACCCGACTCTCTATAAAACTCAATCATCGGTTCGGTTTGCTCACTATAAACTTCGATTCGTTTTGAAATAGACTCAATATTGTCATCATCTCTCTGAATCAACTCACCTCCTGAGGCAATGCAATCATCTATCTCCTTTTTGGGGGAAAAATATATATTTAGAGTTTTACCTGTAAGTGAGCAGGTTCTTCTCCCAGATAATCTTTTAATCAGAATCTCAGCATCAACATCAATTAGAACAGTATGTTCTAAAGGTCGATCAATTGACTCTAAGACCGAATTGAGTGATTTTGCTTGATTGATATTTCTTGGGTAACCGTCTAGCAGAAAGCCTTTTTGATCATCTATTTGCTCTAGTGATTTCTTAATAAGATCTAAGACTATTTCATCAGAAACTAGGTCTCCTCGAGCCATAATCTCCTCGACCTTTTTGCCTATTTCTGTCTTTTCTGCAACAGCCTTCCTTAAAAGCACTCCTGTAGAAATCTGTGGACAGCCATAATCCCTCATCAAATTTTCTGCCTGTGTTCCTTTTCCAGAGCCGGGTGCGCCTAATAGGATTATTTTCATGACAATTTTATGCTTAAATTTAGGTTACTAATAAAGATTTATAGTATTAAAAACTTCTATCAATAGATATCATATGTAAATTCAAGATTTTTGGAAGAAGAATGACATTAAAAAATGCTTTTTATGCTCAATCAGGAGGGGTAACAGCCGTTATCAATGCAAGTGCGGCTGGGGTGATAGAAACTGCGAGAAAATACCCGAAAAAAATAGGCAAAGTTTTTGCTGGGAAAAACGGAATCCTAGGAGCTCTTGAGGAAAATCTTATTGATACTAGCCTTGAGACTGATAAACAAATTTCACTCTTGAAATATACACCTGGCGGTGCTTTTGGCTCTGCTCGATATAAGCTAAAAGGCCTTAAAGAAAATCAAAGAGAATACAAAAGACTGATTGAGGTCTTCAAAGCGCATAACATTGGTTATTTTTTCTATAATGGTGGCGGTGATTCCATGGATACAGCTCACAAGGTCTCAGAAATGGGTGAGGCAATGGATTTTCCAATTGCATCAATCGGAATACCTAAGACAGTAGATAACGATCTACCTATTACAGACACCTGCCCAGGGTTTGGCTCTGTGGCTAAATACATTTCAGTTTCGACTCATGAAGCTAGCCTTGATGTTTTATCAATGGCAGAAACATCAACTAAGGTCTTCATACTAGAAGTTATGGGGCGACATGCTGGATGGATTGCTGCTGCTTCAGGTTTAATAGCAAACCAAAGGAATCAACCCCCGCATATCATCCTCTTTCCTGAAATCCCATTTGTAAAAAAGAATTTTATCCAACAGGTTGAACGATCCGTAAAAAATAATGGTTATTGTGTCATTGTTGCCAGTGAGGGCGCTCGATACAAGAATGGTAAATTTCTGGCTGATGCAGGAACCAAAGACTCTTTTGGTCATAAACAACTTGGAGGCGTAGCTCCTGTTATCGCCACCATGGTTAAACAAACCCTAGGTTATAAGTATCATTACGCCATTGCAGACTATCTTCAACGTTCAGCTAGACACCTAGCCTCTGAAACTGATCTTAAGCAAGCTTATTCTGTAGGAGAATCAGCAGTTAAGATGGCTATTAAAGGCGAAAAATCAAAAATGGTAACGATTGATAGACTTTCAGATAAGCCTTATAAATGGCAGATAGGCTCTGCCCCACTAGCAAAAGTTGCCAATAATGAAAAAATGATGCCAAGAAAATTTATAACCCGAAATGGGTATGGCATAACAAAAGCCTGCAAAACTTATATGTTGCCTCTCATTAAAGGTGAAGCATATCCCATCTATAAGAATGGTCTCCCTATCTTTGCCAAACTGAAAAATAAATTAGTAGAAAAGAGGCTAAAAACAAAATTTATGGTATGATCCTCAAAATTTTTTAC
>CAZLQT010000065.1:0-6283 GCA_964561815.1 uncultured Woeseia sp. | reverse complement strand
AAATGCCTTGGATTTGGTCAAGGATAAGAGATCAGCTGATTTTTTTTCCTTGGTTCAAAAAAGAAGCAAGCAGCAGGATGGCACTCGATCTTCCCCCGCCGGAATTTTTACAGCCCTATGTATTAGATTTGCTTCGCTCAAATGCAGAGTCTCAAACAGCTTATAAAGCTGCTTTTTTGTACCCGTCTAGAGATCGAATCAAGCAGTTGAAAATTCCGACCTATCTGATTAATTATGAGGGAGATCCTATAGCTGACCACCCTAAACGACTTGATAATCTTCCAGAAAACGTTGTGATTGAACTCCTGTCTGACCCCATTGCTGTGCAACAAAGATCAAGAGATATATTCAAAGAACACTCTTCATACAATGGTGAGATCAAAATTTCATCTTCAGTGGATTTAGAGTCAGGAAAGCAAGGATTTGTTCCCACAACCCATGGCCCTCTTTATTATTGCTCGGAGGGCGATGATAAAGACCATATAGTTTTGGTTCTGCACGATCTTGGTGAATCGTCTAAACATTCACGCACATACTCTGAAGGGATCAAGAATAATTCATTGAAGTTAATGATCGACCTTCCTGGCCATGGCGAGACAGGGCCTAGTCATTTAAGCAATTATTCCCCGCAGTCCATCGCTAGGATGATACGAGAAGCTTTGAAAAACCTGAAGGTAGAACGAATTAGTCTGCTGGCTGTTGGTGGCAGCTTGCCGATAGCTTTGCGACTTGCTGAGAGCACAGAATTAAGCGTTGATCGCTTGGTTGCATTGGACCCGTGGTTTTTGAATGATCAGGAGAAGGAAGAATTTACAGAGTCTTATATTCCCGATATTACCCCAACATCCTATGGCGAACATCTTCTCAAAGCATGGTATTTTGCTCGTGATAGTGAACTATATTTTCCGTGGTATAAGCCACAAGCCTCAAATGCATTGGCGAGGCCTCCAGACATTGAAGCTGAGTCAGTTCACAACAAAGCTATTGAATTATTAAAAGGCGGAGATCGATTGCAGCTAGTGACAAATGATTTGTTAGGATATGATTTTGAGGAAGAATTAATTAATCTTTCAATGGATTTGACTGTTCTGACGTGGCAAGGCAATTTAAGAGATGTTTTTGCTAGTAGAATGACAAAGATAAACAATAGAATTATTTTTAAGTCCCTGCCTGAAAACAGGAGCGAGTGGACAATAGAGATCTAGGTGTAGAGATGTCTGATATCGAGAAAAATTTGGTTAATGTGTTAAAGGCGGCTGTTGGAAAAGATCATGTCTTAACCGATCAAGAATCGCTGTCTTTTTATTCCATGGATGTCTACAGGTCAATAGAAACTCCAATTGCTGTTATTAAACCGGGCTCAGTAGAAGAGCTTCAAGAGGCTGTGAGGGTTACAACCGGTTTAGATGTCGCTGTTATTACTCGTGGAGGAGGGGCGTCTTATACAGACGCTTACCTGCCGGCTAACTCTCAATCAATTATCGTCGATACCTCTCGACTCAATAAGATTATTGAGATCAACGAAGAGGATATGTTTATCACCGTTGAACCAGGAGTTACGTGGGCAGAAATGGCAGCAGCGCTTGCCGAGAGAAATTTGAGAACACCTTTTTGGGGTCCGTTCTCAGGCTTAAAAGCCACCGTCGGCGGCTCAACATCGCAAAATAGTGTCAGTATGGGAACCAGTAGATACGGGGGTTCGCCAGAGTCGGTCCTGTGTTACGACGTTGTTTTGGCAAGCGGTGAAATTCTTAAAACTGGTTCTTCTTCAATGGAAAAAAGCACTCCATTCTTTAGGCATTATGGCCCTGATTTAACCGGTTTATTTTCTGGTGATGCTGGGTCATTGGGCATCAAGGCGAGCATTACTCTTCGCCTAATTAAATTGCCCAGTCACAGTCTTACCTGTTCTTACGGTTTTAAAAGTTATGATGCCATGAGTCAGGCAATGGCGGCTGCTGCAAGAGAAGAATCAGTATCAAGTAATTGGGGACTGGATCCTAAATTACAACAGGGTCAACTTGGAAGCACTTCAATTGCTGATGCCTTTAAAGCGGCTTTTGCCGTTTTAAGAACCGCTCGCAATCCTCTCGAAGCGATTCTTCAGTTGTTCAAGATGGCCATTGCCGGCAAGAGATTCTTAACCGGTTATGATTATTCAGCTCATTTTGTCGTTGAAGGTCATTCCATGAGCGAAGTCAAAAGTAAACTGGCACAAACCAGAAAAGCCGTTTCTTCTTTTGGCACCGAGATAGCCAATACGATTCCAACGGTTTTAGGGGCTATGCCCTTTATGCCACTCTATCCAATCTTAGGACCCCAAGGTGAACGCTGGGTGCCTATGCACGGACTTTTATCGTTCTCAAAGATGCAGGAGATGCACAATCGACTGATGGATCTCTATGAGGAGAAGAAAGATGAAATGGAAGAGTGCTCAGTTTATGCGGGTGCTATGTATATGACCTATTCCACGCACAGCTTTCTCTACGAAGTAGCTCTATATTGGCAAGATGAGCGGACGGTTTATCACAAACTCTACTTGGATCAAGAGTATCTTGATATGCTTCCCACTTACCCAGAAAATAAAGAAGGAAGGGCTCTGGTTGCCGAGCTTCGAGCCTCAATACAAGACATATATTCAGACCTAGGGGCTGTTCATTTTCAAGTTGGGAAGAGCTATCCATACCAAAAAGGCAGACAAGCATTGGCCTCTGATGCATTGAAATCAATAAAACATTCCTTGGACCCAAAGAATTTAATGAACCCAGGAGCACTAGGTATTGAATAGGCACTATAAATTTTTAATACCCTTGATGGCGACAATCTTTTTGTCAGCTTGTGCTCAATACTCTGATCAATTACAAACCAACAACCCTGAGGACAAGCAACGACCAAGGGTCGGGGTGCTTTATGTCTCGCACGGAGGATTTGAGACCTATGGAGAGCAACAGGTTTGGGATTCCACAGTCCAAATATTTTCCTACGATAAAAATAGCCCGGTCTATCAGCGTATTTTATGGAATCCTGATTATTGGCCACAACTCTTGGTTTTCGGAAACGCACCAAAAGAGACGGGTAAATATTCTTTTGAGTATGAGCGGATCGGAGGTGTTGATCCGTACCCAAAATCTAAGGCTGAACTGACCGAGCATTTAGTTGAAATCATGACCGATTATGAAGATCAATACGAAATCGATTTTATTGTCGATAAGATGTCTTGGTTGAGCCCTGATATTAAAGAGTTGGCTAATCCGAGAATGTTGTATTACCCCGGAACTGAAGACGGTTCAATCCTTGCTTTTTGTGGGAAAGGGGATTGGTCTTGGTTATTTTGCGATCCTAATCGTTACGATATTGATGGGCCCATCGAAAGGCTCCTAAAGGTGGGGGTTGAGCGATTCATTATGGTGGATCTAACGACTGCCGGAGCTCGTTTTTCAAAATCCTTTGATGTTTATACTGCTGCTAGAGGAGTCATTGATGAGCACAACAAAACCACCGGGGATAACGTGGTTATTGAATGGGTCAATGATCCTGACAACCTAATGGTGAAATCATACCCGCAAGACCCTTCTGGGTGGACGCGGTCTAAAGGTAAGCCTGAGCTTAATCCTATAGTAGAATTTTCCGATTACCCCAATCCTGTTATAGAGGACATGAGGTTGGCTAAATTCCAAGCCGATGGTATTGCAGCTCAATTTAACAAAGATATTTCAATTAAGGACACCGCTGTGCTTATGGTGAATCACGGTATTTTATCGGGCAATGAAGTGTTTGATCCAAAAATTAATGACACGCTTACCCTTAACAAGAATATTAAAAAGGCATTGTTGGAGAATTACCCAGAGTTAAGTGAAGAAAACATTCTCGGAGGCTGGTTTGGCGACATGGTCATCAATGAAAGAGTTAGACCGGCTCCTCCAGCTTTCACACAAATGGAAAGAACACGTGAAATGAGGGGTGAGAACCTAGGTTACAATATCCTTCATGATACTGACAGAGAAAGACCTTCAGCTGAATGGGGTTATCGATATTGGGAAGCGCTTGATCAACTCAGAAAAAATAACGTTAAGCACATTGTCGTGGCATTTCCTCAGATCATGGAAAATTCTGTTCTCAATCTCGTAGAAGTTCCCAATCAGGTCGGAAAGGAAATCGGTTATAAGAATTGGCTGTATTTCAATTCTTTGGACTTTGACACCTATCCAGAATATGGTCACCCCTTCGCTGATTATTGGGGAATATGGGTCTCTCAATCATGTGCCAGCACTGTTGATGCAAATCAAACCGAAGAGTGTTGCTTCGAAATGGGAGGGTGCAGCACCTCTCAGCCCTACCCCCCAACTAGGCAAGCAAAGCTTGACCAGAGACGAGATGATCTGGATCCCTCTCTAGCTTATGACGTTTCTGAATTTGGACATTTAGGCTATCAAGCTGAACTTGGTCCTGCTGATCCAAACCAGCCAGTGCAAGATCAATATAGAGGGACATGGGCAATGTGGCAGGTCACAGAAGATCATCACGCGGTGGCTGAGTTCCTTGCAGATAAGGTTACCGACCATATAGAATCAATGAATGTTAATTAGGAAATATAAGGAGATACGATGTCGATGAAGTTATTAAGAAGAGAGTTTTTAATGGGTCTCGGTTTAGCTACTGTTCTTGCTTCTGATAAAACTGAGAGCATGGTTAGTGGAACCGTGCCTTCTTCAGCACCCGATTTGACCTTGCCAGTGAATAATTTGTTAAGCCTCATGCGAATGCAATCAACTCTAGGCAATGAAGATCAGGTCCCTTGGCACTACAATGGGACGCTGTATTTTCAAAAAGGGTCTGAGCAACCGATCCCCATGGTCAAAATCGAAGGGATGGAGAGTTACAAGGTTATTCCGCAAGATGATGGATCGTATGAAATCCTTGGGAATATGCTGACGTTTTTTAGAGATGTTGATAGTGGAGAAATGATACGGGATTACAGAAATCCTTATACAGGCAAAGTAAATAAAGTGTCACCAAATATCAGACGAGCTAGTTTGGGAAGGGGTATGAATATTTCAACTATGGGCTCTAGACCAACATCTTTTATTGATCAGATGCCTGATAAACCTTTAATCCTAGATTGGACTTTTGGTCCCAAGACGGTTTGGCTGCATAATCAAACCTCTTATCCTCCAGGATTAAGTCCACCGAGAGTACAGAGAATGACCATGTTTGCTCCTTTGGATGAATTTCTTGACCCAAATAACCTTTCATTATCTACGATGTTTACAGCCACTGTGTTAATGCCTTGGTTGCCATGGATGGACATGGATGATGTTGAAGGTCATACGCTTTGGCATGCATCAGGTGTGAAGTTAGATTCAATCGACCAATTGCCAGAGGAGTACTCTAAGAGAATGATGGCAGAGCACCCAGAATTATCCGGATTTAACTTAGAAGAAGATACCGGTCCAGTTATTTATGAGTGACGATTGACATACTTATGATCCGCTCGAAGAATCTAAGTCTATTTATTGTTTCTTTTCTATTGGTCTCTTGTAGCGATCAACAGAACCCCGATAATCAGAAAGAGGAATCTGTTCCACCTAGTAGTATTGCTAATCTAGAAACGATAATGACAGTTGGCGATATACAGAGAGGCAGCAAACTCTATATCCAATGCAGAGCGTGCCATTCTTTGAAAGAAAATGAGCCTCACAAGATTGGACCTAATTTATTTAAGTTAATTGGTTCAAAAGCTGGTATCCGAGATGGATACAACTACTCAGATGCGTTATCGGGGAGTGAAATTGTTTGGACTGTAGAGAATCTTGATCTTTGGTTAGAGAAGCCTTATGAAATATTACCTGGAAATAAGATGGTATTTTCAGGAATGAGGAAACAGGAAGACCGGAATGATCTAATAGCATTTCTCTATGATCAAACTTCTGAGAAATAATTTCCGATTCTGCTTGTTTCTAGGTAAAAAATAATTACAATCGCAGCTATCAAAGAGGAAAAAAAATGAGTTCGGACACTTTTCTAGGAATGCTCGCAGATTCGCCGTTTTCTGGATTACAAGAACATATGTCACTCGGCAATCAAGCCACTGCTGAACTAGAGAATTTTTTAAAGGCTATTTCCCAATCAGACTGGAACACTGCAGCAGAATGCAGAGAAAAGATAGTCAAACTAGAGAATCAAGCGGACGAAATAAAGAATACTATTAGAAATAATCTACCAAAATCGCTCTTTATGAGTGTCTCTAGACAGGATTTACTGGATTTGGTGTTCACCATGGATG
>CAZLQT010000064.1:0-6287 GCA_964561815.1 uncultured Woeseia sp. | reverse complement strand
CAACAATCTTAAGGCCATTATAGTCAGCTGGATTATGGCTTGCCGTTATCATCACCCCAGCATCAGTATTGAGATGATTGGTTGCAAAATAGATCTCTTCAGTGCCGCACAATCCAATAGAAACAACTTCTGAATCATGGCTTGCAATGCCCCTTGCAAGAGCATCTAAAATATCTAATGAGGACGGTCGAACATCATAGCCAACAACGACTGATTTTGTTGAAAAATGAGAAGCAATTCCAGCTCCTATTTTAAAAGCAATTTCTTGGTTCAACTCTGAGGGTATCCTGCCCCTTACATCATAGGCTTTGAAGCAGGATATCTCTGAAGTCATTCTTAGAGAGGTTGCGAATAATATGGGAAGAACAAGTACATCACAATGGTACAAATCACCAGCGTCAGCAACATAACTGGGAGTCCTTTTTTAGCCCACATTAATGGCGTTATGGCCATGCTTTTATCTCCAGTATCTCTGGCTAGCCTTTCAGATACGGTGACAATGAAAACATTAGCAGTGGAACCGATGTGGGTTCCATTACCGCCCATGCCAACACCGAGTGCTAAGCACCACCATAATGCAGCGGCATTTACCCCCTGAGCCTCAAGGGACATAATGATTGGAATCATAGCCGCAGTGAACGGTATATTGTCGATCGCAGCAGACATAATCGCAGCTACCCACATCAAGATAATGCAAGCAAGTAAGAAATCTTCTTTTACAAATGGAATGATAAAGGTGCCTAAATACTCAAGAAAACCACTACCCTCAACACCGCCTACAATCATAAACAGAGCAATAAAGAACATAAGCAAAGGAATTTCTACATCGTGCATGATATCTTCAAGCTCTAAGTGCTTTTGCAACATTGCTAAGGCTATTAATCCAGCGCCTGCCACCATCCAAGGATCCCAATGGATTACGTTATGAATGATAAAGAGGACCACCATCAATCCTAAAACCATCAATGACTTATTCCATAGGCCTTTATCCTTATAGTCGAGTGTGTCGGTGAATGTGCCTTCTGCTGTTATATCCAATTCTTTTTTAAATAAAACTCTCATGAAGAATAAAGTAGCGATCCAAGCGACAAAGACGATCGGTCCCATTTTTTCTAAAAACGGCATAAATGCGATGTCTTTTGCAGATCCAATCATTAGATTCGGTGGATCTCCCACTAGGGTGGCAACCCCGCCAGTATCAGATAAAAGAGCAGCTGCCATCAGATACGGTATCGGTGTGACCTTCATTTTCTGACAAATAAGAACAATTAATGGTCCAAAAATGACCACGGTTGTTACATTATCAAGTAAAAGAGAGATAAAGGTTACAGCGGTTCCAATCATAGCCAGCATGAGAAATTGTCGACCTTTGGCAAAACGTCCAATTTCATAAGCAAGAACTTCAAAACCTCCTGTTTTGATCATGATTGCAACAATAGCCATCATTGCGGCCAAGAGGAAAACCACATTCCAATCAACTGCCTGAAAAGCACAATCTGGGGTATAGAATCCGTAAATTTGTCCAACCACTACCATAACTCCAGCTCCGAGCATGGCAACTTTCACTCTGTGAAAACCATGGAGGGTTTCTGTAAAAATACCTATAAAACTTAGAGCTAAAATAATACCTGAAACCATCATCCCTTGATTCATGGCCGTTGGTATTGCTTCTACTGTGCATTGAGCGACTTCTGCTTGCATTGATTTTACTCCTTAAAAGTAACTATTGGTAAAAAATTAAAGTATAAATTCTAATATAAATTTACCTTAAAAGTTACCAATTCAGATCTTTTTTTGAGACCTTTGAGAGTCTTTTTAAATAATCTTGATGGGCTTTGGTGTCTGATTCACCTGGATTGACAGCAATAATTTTTCTTTTACTAAAATCAAAATCACTTTTGGTGAGATTATCTTGGTCTTTCTCATTGCTGGAAGCAAAAAAACCAACCTGTCCACCCGTCATCAATAAGTAAACATTGGCTAACAATTTAGCGTCTATTAGAGCGCCATGCAATTCCCTAGATGATGTGTTGACTTCGTATCTTGAGCACAGTGCATCCAAGCTATTCCTTTGCCCAGGATGTTTTTTTCTTGCAAGAGTCAGTGAATCTGTAATCTCGCATATGTCTTCTAGACGCTTATTAATCCCCGTTAAAGCAAATTCATTATTAATAAAAGAGGAATCAAACGGAGCATTATGCATGATCACTTCAGAATCTTGGATATAGGATAAGAAGTCAGAAGCAAGATCCTTGAATAGAGGTTTATCTGATATAAATTCATCGGTTAAACCGTGGATAGGAATTGTTGCCGGATCAATTTTTCTTTCAGGGTTAATATAGGCTTGAAAATCATTACCTGTTAATCTTCTATCGATAATCTCAACCATTCCAATTTCTATAACCCGATGTCCAGATTCAACGGAAATACCAGTGGTTTCAGTATCTAGAATAATCTGTCTCATGATTGACTGAGTTTAAGATCTAAACCTTGATTTGCTAGCTCGTCCGCTCTTTCATTGTCTATATGACCAGCATGCCCTTTAACCCATTGCCAATTAATTTTGTGCTGACTTGCAAGATTATCTAATCTTATCCAGAGTTCTGCATTGACGACCGGCTTCTTTTTTGAGTTCTTGAAACCGTTTGCCTTCCATTTAATGATCCATTCGGTAATGCCTTGTTTTACATATTTAGAATCGGTGTATAGATTGACTTGACAACTCTCTTTTAAACTCTCCAAAGCCTTAATCGCTGCCAACAACTCCATCTGATTATTGGTGGTATCAAGAGAGCCGCCACAAAGCTCTTTTTCTTTATTGTTACTTCTCAATAGAACACCCCATCCCCCTGGGCCAGGATTGCCTCTACAAGCTCCATCAGTATATATATCGACCTGTTTCATGTTCTTACTAGAATTATTCAAAGGATATTTTATTTTAATGTAAAATGGGTCACGATAAATATAAATATTTTCAAAGAGTTATTTTTTTACAGTAGGTAAACAAATGGGATTTTTAGACGGGAAAAAAGCCTTAGTAAGCGGCGTTGCCAGTAATCGCTCTATCGCTTATGGGGTAGCAAAATGTCTGCATCGTGAAGGTGCTGAATTAGCCTTCACCTATCAAACTGAAAAATTGAAGTCTCGAGTTGAAAAAGCAGCCTCAGAATTTGGCTCCTCTATCTGCATACCTTTGGATGTTACTGATGATCAAAACATTATCGATGCCTTTACAGAGCTTAAAAAAAGTTGGGATAACTTTGACATCATGATTCATTCACTAGCTTTTGCGCCAACCGAAGAATTGAAAGGATCTTTTGTTGAATCGGTAACCAGAGAGGGGTTTCAAACAGCGCATAGCATAAGCAGTTATAGTTTTGCTGCCATGGCAAGGGAGGCTAAATCAATGCTTAACAAAGACTCGGCTTTATTAACCATGACGTATCTAGGATCTGTTAAATCTATACCTAACTATAATGTTATGGGGCCTGCCAAAGCTAGTCTGGAATCAGTAGTTAGATTCCTTGCAGCGGATTTGGGTCCACAAGGAATTAGAGTCAATGCTGTTTCTGCTGGTCCTATAAAAACGCTTGCCGCTTCAGGTGTAGGAGGTATGCGAGGTTTACTTAAGTATGTGTCTTCTATAAATCCCATCGCAAGAAATATTACCATTGAGGACGTGGGTAATACTGCAGCCTTCCTGTCATCCGATTTAGCATCAGGGATAACTGGTGAGACCATCTATGTTGATGGTGGTTATAGGAATCTGGGAATGACTTTTAAAATGGATTAATTAGTCCAATTACAAATCATATAAGTCATCATATAGATTAGGTTCAATATAAATCTCAGCATTGTCCCTTAAATATTCTGCAAAGGCATTGAGCTCTCTTGAGCCTATTTGTTCTGACAATTGGAGTTTTGCACTGTTCCTTTCCTCATCACTAAAAACTTCAAGTTTTCCTGCCTCATATCCGTCGATTCTGATCAGAAAAACCTTATCCGCTTCTCTATACGACAGGGTCTTGCTATTGTCTATATCTGGTGTAGACGAACTGAAAATAGACTCAACCAAGCCGCTGGATAACCCAGTATCTCCTCTTGTTAAATCAAAAGTACTTGCTTCTAGATTTAATTTCTCAGCAAGGTCTTTGAAAGAAGCGTTAGAGTCTATTTGCTGTTTAACAGTGTCGGCATAACCACTGGCCAGTTCGAGTGATTCTTGATCAACTAAATATTCATTGATTTGGGTCTCGACACTTAAAAAATCTTTGGTCTCGGGAAGCCTATGAGCAATTACTCTAGCAACTATAATGCTCTCCCCTAGTTCAAACAGAGGGGTGTTCTCTGAGGCTTCTATTGAATTTTGACTGAATAAGCTACTTATAAGCTCTGGGTCTTGGTTAAAGATAGATCCGCCATTTCTCGTTACCCCATCAATCCTGTTTAAAGATAAATCTAGCTTATTAGCCACTGAATTGAGTTCATTGAATGCTTGCAATGATAAATCAGCGAGCCTGTCAGCTTTTTCAAACAATTTATCCTCTGCTAACAACCTTGAATATTCTATGTCTAATTCTTGGCTGATCTCATCAAACTCTTGTTGTTGTCCTTCCTTAAGATCATCCAACTTAATTAGATGAAAACCAAATTGTGTTTGTACCGGTTCAGACATTTGACCTATTTCTAGACTGAACAGGACCTTATCGAACTCAGGCACAAATAATCCCGGTTCTGCCCAGCCCAAATCTCCTCCAAATTCAGCTGAACCTGGATCGTCTGATAATTCTTTTGCTATATCCTCAAAATTTTCTGTTTCTAAACGATTCTTAATATCCAAGATCAGAGTCAAGGCTTCCTCTTCTGTCGTGTCTTCATCAATTGCAATCAAGATATGACGGGATTTTCTCTCCTCGTTGCTTACAAACCTTTCGAGATTATCCTCGTAATAATTTCTCAAATCATCAGCTGTATAATCTATGTTTTGGGCAACATCATCCAAGCTGATGGAGAGATATTCAACATCGACCTCTTCATTGGTTTGAAACAGATCTAAGTTATTTTCGTAATAGTCTAAGGCTTGTGAATCCTCAAGTGTAACCTGATCGGAAAAAGTCTCTGCATTTATCGTAATTATTTCACCAGATCTTTTTTGTAGTTGTAATTCTATAAAGTCTCTAAATTCGCTTGGGGTAATAAAGGAAGTGTCTATAAATCCCCTTCTAAGTTGATTAATCTCAAGTTGCAATCTCAGGTCAGATTCGAATTTTTCTATGGTAATACCCTGAGAAGCAAGAATTGCTTGGTAGTTTTCACGGTCAAAAACACCGCCAATTTGAAGCCCTTCGTTACTTCTTATCAGCTCTGCAACATACTCTGGGCTCACTCTGTATCCATTAGCGCTCATGTAATCGAGCAATAAGCTTCTCAATATAAGATCCTCAGTGGTTGATTCTTTGATTGTTAACTCAAGAACATCTGGGATTTCATCGCCAAGCATTTCTTGAAATTCAGCAATTTTATTAGAGTATTCTTCTCGGTATTCAAACAAAGTAATTTCATTACCGTTCACGGTGATTACAACGTCATCCTCTATGGGCGTTTGATCCATGTTGCCAAAGCTAATAACCAACGTTACAGCAATTAAACCGATAACCAGAAAAGCTATCCAACCCGTAAATCTTTGTCTTATTGCTTCTAACATTTATCTAGACTCTTTTATTGAATGGATTCAAACAATCCAGCGGCCCCTTGGCCACCACCAATGCACATGGTGACAACACCGTACTTTGCTTTTCTTCGAATCATCTCACGGGTCAAGTGACCAACCAGTCTAGAACCAGTCATACCAAAAGGGTGACCTATGGCAATTGAACCGCCATTAACATTAAGAATCTCACTAGGTAAACCTAATTTATCCCTAATATAAACAACCTGAGAAGCAAAGGCTTCATTGAGTTCCCATAGATCTATATCGTCCTGACTTAATCCAGCAGATTCTAAAAGTTTAGGAATTGCGAACACGGGTCCAATCCCCATTTCATCGGGTTCGCAACCGACAACAGTAAACCCTCTAAAATACGCAGTAGGCTCCAAACCTAACTGGCTGGCTTTTTTCTCACTCATGACTAGTGTCACTGATGCGCCATCTGAGAGTTGCGATGAATTACCTGCGGTCACAGATCCATTGTCTGGATCAAAAAATGGCTTTAGCCCAGACAAACCCTCTAGAGTAGTATCCGGACGATTGCAATTGTCCTTATCAACGGTGGTTTCCACATCACTGA
>CAZLQT010000063.1:0-6298 GCA_964561815.1 uncultured Woeseia sp. | reverse complement strand
TCAAGCTTCTCACCTTCTTCGGATATTTCATAACCGAGGATGGTTTTTGTGTCTTTCTCACTCTTTTCATGATGGCCTGCAAAAGAGAGTTGTGCCAACAATAGGATGCCGATGCTTAGCAATGTCTTATTCATAATAGTCCCCTGGTTTTATATATTAATTATATTATTTAGATGTTATCTAATTACTTTATCATAGTTAATCTTTATCTAATCATTAGATAGAGTTAGAATGAATCTCTTACTTAAGCGGGAATAGCTCAGCTGGTAGAGCGCAACCTTGCCAAGGTTGAGGTCGCGAGTTCGAATCTCGTTTCCCGCTCCATTTTTTAAAACGAGGAGAAATCATGAAACACCTACTTATCATTCCAGTCTTATTTGCTAACTTTGCTTTTGCTGAAATTTATGAAGATTATGAGCCAAGCGAGCAAGTCACAGAACTCACTGTTATTTCTGTACAACCTAATTATATGGATGATTACCTAGTCAATTTAAAAAAGACATGGGTAAGAAATTCTGAGATTCAGAAAGAACTTGGTCACATTGTTGATTATGCTGTTTGGACTTCTGAAGTTGCCAATAGTCCTAATTTATGGATCACGGTTACATATGAAAATATGGGTGCAATGCAGCAAACTAAAGAAAAATATGATGCTGTAAATAAAATTATGGCTGAAAGGTTTTCTGAGACAGATGAAGAATACAATACGATTTCTAAGAGTTACGAAGAAATCAGAAAAATGGTTGATCATCAAATAATTAATAGAGTCATTTTTAAATAAGACTTAAAGCTATTAATAAAAAAGTTCCTAAAGGGCATAAAAAATAGTTATTGCTCTTTAGGAATTAACTCAAGAGCTACTCATGAAAAGAAGAATCAATTTCATTGCACCATTAAGTTTGATAATTGCATTGGTTTTGATAATTCCTTTTAAGGCTTCATATGCTGCTCCAGACTTAATTATAATCAATGCTGATATAAGAACTGCAGATCCCAAACGAATGACAGCCGAAGCTATCGCCATAAAGGACGGTAAATTTTTTGCGATAGGAAGTTCTTTGGAGATTGAAAAACTTAAAGACAAAGACACCAAGGTCTTGGATGTTGAAGGTAAGACAATTCTACCTGGGTTTATAGACAGCCACACGCATTTGTCTTCAGGTGCTAAGATCGTTACTGGCATTGACTTAACAGGTATTGCAAACAAATCTGTTTGGTTAGAAATGATTGCAGAACGAGTTAAGACCATGGAACCTGGTGAATGGTTATTAGGAGGTCGATGGGATTATACTTTTGAGGATAAAGGTCTTCCGACGCGTTGGGAGCTCGATAGTGTCGCCCCTAATAATCCAGTTGCACTTTCAGATATTGACGGGCATTCCATGTGGGTTAACTCCTTAGCTATTGAGAAAGCTAACATCAATGCAAATTCAGAAGTTCCTATGGGCGGGCAAATCCTTTTGGATCAATCTGGTCTACCCAATGGTATTTTACTCGAAGGTGCGATGGAACTAATTTGGGATGCTCCAACTTATATTAGGGATTCAAATCGAGCCAGAGACAAGATACAACTAGTAATCGATTATGCGAACTCTCTTGGAATCACTAGTGTTCATGATATGTCCAGTCGTATTGAATTGGATAAATACAAAGATCTGGCAGTTAATAAAGAATTGTATTTGAGAGTTTTCTGGGGTGAGCATTCAAAGTTCAGCCAAGAAGATGACAGCACTAATAACAGTGAACTAATCAAACAACTTATTAACCAATACAAAATACATAACAATCAACAGGGACCCTTGATTGAATATGGATTTACTAAATATGTTATAGATGGGGTTCTATCTACTCATACAGCAGCATTAATAGATCCTTATTCAGATCGACCAGAGGTAGTTGGAGAGCCATTTTATATCCAAACAGAGATCAATCGTCTTGTTAAGCGTGCTAATAGTCTTGGAATGCCAGTCGCAATTCATGCAATTGGTGACCGAGGAGTAAAGATGGCCTTAAATGCATTCGAATACAGCGGCAATACCTCTTTAGCAAACCGAGTTGAGCATATTGAGATTATAGACCCTAAAGATGTAGAGAGATTTAAAAAGCTAAAAGTTACTGCCTCAATGCAGCCTAATCATGGAACAGGAGTTATCGGTAAATATATAACACCTAGAGTTGGCCTAGAAAGGGAGAAATTTGCCTATATTTGGAATGGTTTTCTTAAGGCTGAGGTTCGTCTAGCACTAAGTAGTGATTTTGCAACTTCACCTTTCTCACCATTGATTCAATTGGCTGACGCAGTATTTAGAGAAAGCCCTAGCGGTCTCTATGATGGCCCATGGTACCCAGAACAGGCACTTAGTTTTGACGATGCTTTGTATGCTTATACTCAAGTAGGGGCAGATTTAGCTGGATGGGGCGATCAAATCGGTAGTATAAGTCTCGGAAAATATGCGGATTTTGTGATCCTAGATCAAACACTTTTAAAACCGGTTGGGCAAGAATTAAAATCAGCAAGAGTTTCCAAAACTTTTTTTGCTGGTCAATTGATCTTTCAGAAGAATTGAAGCTGTTTTTTCCATTTGCTAAAAGATTTATAGCTGGTGAAAACCTTGAAGATGCGTCTGAGCAAATAGCACATCTTGAGAAACAAGGTTTTAGGGTTGCACTTAACTTGGTAGGTGAGTCCAGCAACACTAAGGAGGAAGCTCTCCATGCCCAAAACGAATATCTAAAGGCACTAAAGCTCTTTCCTAGGGAAACTCTTAGTCTTTCAATTAAACCTTCACTGCTCAATCTTAATCATTCGATGAAAGATTGTTTAGAATATTTAAGCCCAATTGTTGAGATCGCACATCACTCTAAACAAAAGATACGTTTTGATATGGAAAACAGTGCCATTACTGATTCCACGATTGAGATATGTCGACGCCTTAATGGGCACTTTCCAAATGTTATCGGTCTAGCTCTTCAAGCCAATTTATTCAGGACCACTGATGATTTGGCGGCATTAAAATCTGAGAATATATCTATACGTCTAGTAAAAGGTGCTTACAGGGAAGACAAATCAATTGCTTTTATATCTAACAATGAAATCAGAGATAATTTTCTAAAGCTCGCTGACATTTTAACTAATGATCAATCTGATCAGGATGCGATAGCAACTCATGATGAAGTGATATTAAATTCAATATTGAGTAGTGACCGGGAGAAAAAGATAGCCTTTGAGTTTTTATTTGGTGTTAGAAGAGATCTTCAGAAAAAGCTAAATAATAAACATTCTGTTGCAATCTATTTGCCTTATGGAAGTGACTGGCTTCCCTATACCTTGCGCCGTTTAAGTGAATGGAAGAATATTAAGTTTATAGCTAAGAGTTTAATAAAGGAAAGGCTATAAAAAAGGCCTGCAAAAGCAGGCCTTTTTATTATTTAGATAAGAGTTTTAAAAACTCTTTTTGATCCTTACACCATACCTTCTTCCGTCAGGGAAGAACATCGCATGGCTTGTTGGCAGCACAAAAGTACTTGGACCATTTGATCTTGAAACATCAGCAGGGTTTAAACATGGCGTTGGATAAAACACACCTGATCCTGCACCAGGCCCAGCAACTCCACAGAATGTTGGAACTGGCAGAACAAACTTCATTTGTTCGAAGTCTGTAAATCCATATGCAGATCTTGTGGTTGTATCATCAAATGCATTTTCAACATAGGCAATGACTTCAAAATCATCTTTAACCCAGCCAACTCTTAAGTCCACCTTATAGTAGGAATCAAGCTTAGCTCTCTTGAATGCGCCAACATAACGTTCATCTTGATACACAACATCAGCTTCAGCGACCCAAGATTGTCCGTCAGCAGTATCCCAGTTATATGAAGCACCTAAAACAAATGCATTTTCAGGAGCATTCTCAAGCGGGTTACCTGATAGGTCAATTGAACATGTCTTAGAGCCTCCAGAATCAGTGACCACAGTACAATTACCTGCATTAGCTAAGTTTGCAGCACCTGCAGTTAATCGCTTAAAGTCTTCATACTCATTATTAAGATGAGTATAAGAGAGACTCAAAGTTAGATTATCAGAGGCTAGATAGAGCATATCTAACTCAATACCTTTGACTTGAGCTGAAGCCGCATTAACCACCTTACTTTGAAGTAAACCCGTGGTTTGATTAACAACCTGGGTTGCAGCTTGCTTATCGGTAAAGTCTTGTAAGAAAATATCACCGTTTAATTGCAATCTTCCGTCCATTAGAGTTGACTTGATACCAAGCTCATAGACCATCATCTCTTCTGATTCAAAACGGTTATCATCAGGATCATAGATGCTGAAACCACCACCTGTAACCGTACTTATACCGCCAGGTTTCTTTCCTGAAGCTACAGAACTATAGATCATTAAATCATCAGAAACAGTGTAGGTTCCTGTCATCTTAGGTGTTGCCAAAGTTTCTTTATGATCACCACAAATTCTGTAGGTCCACATTCCAGGAGTTAATCGGGTTTGGCCAGGCCCAGCAAAACCAACTCCATTAGGATCCACTGTTCCGCCACCATCAGATCCACATACCGTTTCTTCTTCTTCACTGTATCTACCTTCGATTGATAGAGTAAAGTTGTCAGTAATATCAAATTCGAACATTGCATAAATTGATTCATGTTTTCCGTCTCTGCTCCACGCTTGCATACCTCTAGTAAGACATCCAGAAGATTCACCTCCCGCTGTTCCAGGAGCACATACAGCACCTAAGTACTGATTGCTATTCCCATTAATAATCGGATTTTTATTAATGCTCGGATACAAGAAGGCAGGCGGGAAAAATGGCCGTGTTTCCAGATAAGTGATCGCATTAAACGAGCCGTCCATTAAGGACATTTCTTGATCCCATAATTGCATACCGAAGGTCCATCTGACTTCACCGTCATTGTTGGATTGAATTCTTAATTCTTGACTATGAGTTTCAGTGCTTTGATCGTAGTAAATTTCTCCTCCGTGAGTTCTAAGAGTTGCATCCCCTCTAAAGGCAGCATCTTCAAATGTAAAGACATCATTGTTACTAAATCCTGTCACTGAGGTGAATGTGAAATTATCGTATTCCTTAATGGCTGTCATTGAAAATCTGGTCATTTCTCTATTCATACCAGGATAGTCGCTGCCAGTTCTTGGGTTATGATTTAAAGCTGCTCCACCTAAATCATCGATATCAGGAAGAATACCAACAGTCGTCGGCATGCTTGTTACTAGAGGCGAGATAATATTACCTACAGTATAGTAAGCAAGACAAGATGGCCCTGCGGGAATAATACAAACATTAACTGGCTGTGTAGCAATCGATGGTACGGGAAGTTGAGTAGAGCCAGATAATTGAAATTGAGCCGCTGGTTCTATGTCATCATCACTAATTTCCATCCTAGTAACCAGGCTAAAATCGTCGGATGGCTGATAGTTGAATGTAATAGCCGCAGCTGTACCTTCTTCTCCACCAATTTTTTCACCGGTAACACTATTGTCGTGGTATCCATCTCTACTCCATGAGGCTACATTAATTCCCATTGCAGTTGAATCAGATATACCAGTGCTCCAGCTTGCTCTTAGATCAATCTCATTCTCAGAAGCAAGTGTGGCAGAATAATTACCACCACCTTCCTGAGTTGGTTTTTTAGTAATGTAGTTGATTGCACCAGCAAAGGCTGAGCGACCATACAAAGCACTTTGTGGACCCTTAACGACTTCAACTCTTTCAAGATCAAATAATCTTGGATTAATAAGGGCTGTTCCCCCTGCAGTGGTCAAGTTTTCACTAGATAGATCTACACCGTCTTGAAGAACTGCAACGTTTTGCCTTCCTCTAATAGGTGATAAACCTCTTAATGAGATTCTTGTATCAGATTGTGTAAATCCATTATCAAATACCAGACCCGAACTAAGTTTAGCAACATCGCTTAAACTCGTTACTCCTTTTCTAAGGATTTCTTCGCTAGTTAATACATCCACTTGGACAGGAATGTCTTGTAGTGATTCTGATTTCTTTCTAGCTGTTACAACGATTTCCTCAATTTGGGCAAAAGCCGAAGAGGAAAAAGCAACAACTGTAAAAAGAAGAATATTCTTCTTAATAAGATAGTTAATATTCATTTATTACTCCCCATTTAAAATAACTCAATTATTATAGATCAATTAGCACATCATATGTAATTCAATTATTTTCTATATAGAAGATGTATAATCTGTTTGTTTTATTGGGCAAGGTGGCAGAGTGGTTATGCAGCGGCCTGCAAAGCCGTGGACGTCGGTTCG
>CAZLQT010000062.1:0-6445 GCA_964561815.1 uncultured Woeseia sp. | reverse complement strand
TTTGGGAACTAACTTAAAAGCCCCTGTTTTTTTATGCAAATATGCGACTCCATATCTAAAAAAATCAAAAGGTTGTATAGTCAATATGGTAGATATTCATGCTACCAAGCCATTAAAAAACCACCCAATTTATGGTCCTGCAAAATCAGGCTTAGTTATGCTAACAAGATCACTAGCTAGAGACTTAGCGCCTGATGTCAGAGTAAATGGTATAGCGCCTGGAATGATTCTGTGGCCTGAAAACGAACCCTCTGATGAAATAAAACAAAAAGTGATAGATCAAATTCCACTGAAACGTTCAGGAGAACCAGAAGATATAGCAAATACAGTTCTATTTCTCATTACACAAGCAAACTATATTACCGGTCAAATTATTTCTGTTGATGGAGGCAGGGGTATCAATTGATTATTTTTAACTCATAGATGTGTTCAATTCTATAAATATTTCTTTGTAAGACCTCTTTTCGATAGGATGAATACCTTCGGGAAATATTTCTACCAAAGGTTCAAGAACAAAATCATACTCCAAGATCTCATCTCTTGGTAAATTCAGACTGGCATCAATTAAATCACCATACAGTAAAAGATCAATATCTAGTGTTCTTGAATTGAATTGTCCTGTGCCTGTCTCCCTGCCAGTTTGTTTTTCAATATAATGAAGATAATCAATTACTGTTTCTGGAGAATCACTCGTGGATGTTTTTATGACAAGATTAAGGAAATCATCTCCTTTAAAACCAACTGCTTTAGTTTTGTAAACAGATGAAATTAATAGCTTGCCGTACTTTATTTGTAGTTGTTCTTTAGCAAAATCGATGTTCTTCTCGGGTTCAATATTACTTCCCAGACTCAAAAATATATCGAAAATTGAGTCCTTCGGAGTCATTCTTTAGAACGCTCAATAATCAAACTGACATTCTTTGAATCCCTTATTGCGTATGGTTTTGAAATGGTTAGCTTGACCCAAGAGACCTCAAATTCATTAAGGATGATTTCTGCAACTCTATCCGCAAGAGTCTCAATCAAGTCAAACTGGTTTTCTAGAGCGTACTGCTTTACTCGTTTAGAGATAACCTTATAGTCTAGGGCGTCTTTAATTGAATCTGATTTTGAGGCCTTGCTGATATCAGTGGACATTTCAATGTCAAAGACCACTTTTTGAGGGTTTCTTTTCTCCCAATCCCAAATTCCTATAATAGTGTTAACAGTTAATTCACTGAGTTTGATTTTATCCATACGCATTTTTTCCTTCATAGATTTTATCAATGGACCATCTCGGATTAACAGTTATTTGATAATTCTCATTAACAATGCCTTGTTGAAATCGGTAAAGACCTGTCAGAGCAATCATGGCTGCATTGTCGGTGCAAAACTCAAGGCTAGGATATATAACCTCAACTCCTTTTTTACTAAATACATCTACCATTTTTGTTCTTAGCTTTTTATTAGCGCCAACGCCACCTGCGACAATAACAGAATTAATTTCATATTTTGCCACAGCCAGTTCGGTCTTCCCAACCAAGCTATCAACTATAGCTTCCTGATATGCATAAGATAAGTCAGCTCTGCACTGATCGTCTAATACATCATCCTCTCTCAACTGTTTAACACGATACATAAGCGAAGTCTTGAGTCCGCTGAAGCTGAAATCTAGAGATTCTTTATCCCTTGATAAGGGTCTTGGAAAATCAAAAATATCAGGTTCACCCATTTCAGCGAGCTTAGCGATTTCAGGGCCGCCTGGATAACTTAGCCCTAATAGCTTTGCTGCCTTATCAAAGGCTTCTCCAGCTGCATCGTCTAAAGTCTGTCCCACTAATTCATATTCTCCTTTGGATTTGACTAAAACAAGTAAGGTGTGACCGCCAGAAACCAAAAGGGCAATAAACGGCATTTCTGCAGATTCTTGTTCTAATAGGGGCGCTAACAAATGTGCCTCCATGTGGTGGATCGGGACAGAGGGAATTCCGAGGGAAAATGCCAATCCATTGGCCATAACTGAACCAACTAATAATGCTCCTGATAAGCCAGGACCGGCTGTATAAGCTATTGCATCAATGTCCTGGAGGGATTTCTCAGTTTCCTTTAGTAAATTATCGATCATAGGCAGTAATTTTCTAATATGATCCCGAGAAGCCAGCTCGGGAACCACCCCACCGTATTTTTTATGTAAATCAATTTGGCTAAAAACCTGATGGCCAATTAAGCCTTTTTCAGAATCGTAGATTGCGGTTGCAGTCTCATCGCAACTTGATTCTATCCCTAAGATTAAAAGTGACTTCATTTTCTTTGCTTTTTTTAAGCTTAAACTGTATATTTCACGGTCTATTTATGGATTAAGTATATATTTATTTAACTCAACTAAAAGGATATGTTTTGCCATTAGTTAAACTAAAAGACAATGAATATTTTGATTACGCACTAAGACGCTTTAAACGCTCTTGTGAGAAAGCCGGTATCATTAATGAATACAGAAAAAGAGAATTCTATGAAAAGCCCACACAAGAGAAAAAACGTAAAAAAGCTGCTGCAGTCAAAAGAGAGAAGAAACGAGTCTCTAGAGAGCATAATCGTTCAAGAAGACTCTACTAAATCAACTTGAGCTTTCAAGAACAAATCCAAGACCAAATCAAACAATCCCTAAAAGATGGTGATCGACTCAGGCTGAGCACATTGAGGATGTTAATGGCTGCAATCCAACAAAAAGAAATTGATACAAGAACCAATCTCACGGATTCAGAGTGCTTATCAATCGTTGAAAAACAGGTTCAACTTAGACTTGAAGCAGCGGAACAATATCAGCAAGGAGAAAGAAAGGAATTGTTCGATAAAGAAATGGCCGAAGCTGAGATTTTGAGAACTTATTTGCCTGAAAAATTAGATGCAGAAGCAGTGAGAGAAATCATCTCAGAAATTATCAATGAAACTGGAGCTGAATCTCTCAAAGACATGGGAGCAGTAATGGGAAAACTTAAACAGCAGGCGGATGGTAAGATTGATATGAAACTTGCCAGTGATATTGTTAAAGAATCCCTATCTAAATAATTCTTCGCACGCCAATAAGTTCTTTTACTTTTCTCAGTTTTCTGAATAGACTAAATTATCAACCCCAAAGTAAAGAATTATAATAAATTTCAGTTTATGTCCGAAAGAATTCCTCAAGATTTTATTGATGACCTTATAGAGAGAGCCGATATCGGTGAGGTCATAGGAAGACGGGTTGAGATAAAAAAAGCCGGCAAAGAATTTAAAGCCTGTTGCCCCTTTCACAATGAAAAAACACCGTCGTTTACAATAAGCCCAGAGAAGGGGTTTTATCATTGTTTTGGTTGTGGTGCTCATGGCACAGCTTTGGGATTTTTAATGGATTACGAACGACTTACGTTTGTTGAAGCTATAGAAGAAGTTGCCAAAATGCTTGGCGTCACTGTACCTAAGACAAAAGAAAATATAGCTAAGTCTAAAGAAAGGAATAGCTTAAAGGATTTATTGCAGAATATTTCAACCTATTATGAACAAAACCTAAAAGGCTCTGATAAGGCCATCAAATATCTAAAAAGTCGAGGCATTGATGGAAAAACGGCTAAACATTACGCTCTAGGTTTTTCTATAGATTCTTGGGATGACATCACCAATAAGTTTGGGGCAACACAAGAAGATAAAAAGAAACTTTTAGCCTGCGGATTATTGATTGAAAAAGATGAAGGTGGATTTTACGATCGATTTAGGAACAGACTCATGTTCCCGATAAGAAATAATAAAGGAGAAATTGTTGGTTTTGGTGGGCGAATAATTGATGATGAGGAACCAAAATACCTAAACTCTCCTGAAACATCCTTATTTAAGAAGGGTGAGCTGCTTTATGGTTTGTATGAATCAAAGAAATCCATTGCTGATCAAAGAAAAGCCATCATTGTTGAAGGTTACACTGACGTAATAGGTCTATATCAAAACAAGATAGGTAACTCATTAGCAACTTTAGGAACAGCAACAACAGAAACCCATATCAGCAAAATATTTAGAATTTCAGACCAGATAATATTCTGTTTTGACGGCGATAATGCAGGAAAAAAAGCTGCTAAAAAAGCTATGGAACTCTGTCTTCCTCTGGTTAGAAAAAACAAAGAAGCGCGCTTCTTGTTACTTCAAGATGATGATCCGGATGAGTTTATTAGAAAACAAGGATTTAAAGCATTTGAGAAGCTCATAAAAGAGGCTCAGACAATGGATGATTTTCTAATTAACCTGTGTAATCAAGAATCTGATATTACTTCTATTAAAGGCAAAGCTAATGCTGCTGAAAATGCTATGACGTTAGCTAACAAAATTAGAGATGGAATATACAAAGACCTTGTAATAAAGAGGATAGCCCAACAATACAATCTACCTGAAGAAAAACTAATCAAGTATCATGCCAGCAATAAAAGAAATACATCCAATAAAAGCTCTTCAGATTCTGCAACTAAAAAACTAAGATCTCAAACAAAGAGACCAAGCCTTATCAAGCAGGCGATTCAAATTTTATTACACAAACCTGAGCTTGCAAGATCGGTTGATGCTAATAATCAATTTAAATTTATAGATGAAAGAGGTATTGACGTTTTTAAAAAGATTGCTCGCTTAGTGAATGAAAAAGATAAAATTAAGTTAGCAACGATAATTGAGCATTTTCCTGATCCTAAACTTCAGGGATACTTGAGTGAGCTAGCAACAGAGCAAATACTGATTAATGACAATGAGTTGGCAAATGAATTTGGTGATATTACTAAGAGGCTAGATATACAGGATCAGAGAAAAGAATTAAAAAACCTTATTTCAAAGGCTAAAAAAAGCAATCTTAATGATAATGATCAGAGCAGATTAAAAGAGTTGTCGAGAAAAATAAAATAACTATAAAGAACAAATAGATATATAATAGTCCACCAATTTTTAATCAGAAAAATATAAGTGAAAAATAAAAAAGATAAAGTAACTACTGATGAATCAGTCAAAGAATCAATGGATGTTGAGGAACTCATCGATGTAGAAGAAATTGAATCGGTTCTTGGTGAAGATGAAGAAGAAACTATCGAGTCTTCTGAGAAAGAAAAAACACCGTTCCAAATTCTTCTTGAAAAAGGCAAATCTGAGGGCTTTATTACCTACGCTGAATTAAATGAAAATCTACCTGAAGGTATTATTGAGGCTGACAGACTGGAAGAAATAGTCGAAATGATTAGCGATCTAGGGATCGTTGTTCAAGAACATGCTCCTAAATCTGAGGAAATTGCTTCCAATCAAACCAATCAAGAAGATGTCACAAACCCCATAGAAAATGAAATAGGTAAAACCACTGATCCAGTTAGGATGTATATGAGGGAAATGGGGACAATTGAATTGCTTGATCGAGAGGGTGAGATTGTAATAGCAAAAAAAATTGAGGATGGAAATAAGAAAATACAAGAAACACTCTCAGCATTTATTCCTGTTCTTGAATTTATACATGAAAGATACAAGACCGTTCTTGAGGATATTGCAGCTCAAGAAGAGAGTGATCAAAGCAAAATTCTAGAAATTTTCTCAGATTTTGCTTTTCTCAACGATGACATAATAGAAATCAATACAGATAAGGATTCTGAAGAAGCAAGTGTTGATGTTTCAGCAATTAATAAAGAAATAAAAAAAGTAATTAGACAAACAAATAGATTAATCAAACTTATAGATGAAGATGCCAAGATTGAAACTATCGAAAAACAAAGAGATAACATTAAAGATACTGTTATGGGTGTAAAGATCTCTCCAAAACTTTTTGACATACTTCAAAAGATTATCATGGCTTACATGGATGAGATTAAAAGACTAGAGGGAGAAATCAGAGAAATAGTAGTGGAAACTGCTGGTGTGCCAATGGATGAATTTAGAAAAACATTTATAGGAAATGAAACAAAACTAACATGGGTTGATAAATACATCAGAGCTAAAAGAAAATATTCATCAATCCTTAATAGGAACAAGTCAAAAATCATAGCAAACCAAAAGAAGTTAGCTAAATTAGAAGCATCCTCTCATATCGATATACAGGGAATTAAAGATATTAACCGTCGGCTTAATATGGGGAGAATTCGCTCGGATCGAGCAAAAAAAGAAATGGTTGAAGCCAACCTTAGATTAGTTATCTCAATCGCTAAAAAATACACAAACAGAGGATTGCAATTTTTGGATCTCATCCAAGAAGGCAATATTGGGTTAATGAAAGCGGTGGATAAATTTGAATACAGAAGGGGCTATAAATTCTCAACCTATGCCACTTGGTGGATCAGACAGGCAATTACGAGATCCATTGCAGATCAGGCTAGAACCATAAGAATTCCAGTGCATATGATTGAAACCATTAACAAGTTAAATAGAATCCAAAGACAAATGATTCAAGAAAAAGGAAGAGAACCCAGTGTTGAAGAATTATCTG
>CAZLQT010000061.1:0-6521 GCA_964561815.1 uncultured Woeseia sp. | reverse complement strand
AGGATCCAGTGGGGCAACCCGTGAGAGTTCGAGTCTCTCCTTTCCCACCATTAATGGTTGAAAAATTATGAGTGAATTGGAAACAAAAATTAACAAGAAGGATGGACTGAAAAGAGAAATCAAAGTTTCAGTGCCGTCGAATGTTGTCGAGCTAAAGAAAAAAAGTCGCTTCGAAGCAATTGCTAAAAAAGCCAAGCTACCTGGTTTTAGACCTGGTAAGGCACCTATTAATATTATTGAGAGTCAGTATGGTAATCAGGTAAATCAGGAGGTATTAAGTGAAGTTTTAGAAACCACTTATGCTGAGGTTGTTCAGGATCAAAAACTTCAACCTGCAGGTCCACCTGAGGTCAGTGTGGACCAGTTTGTTGATGGCAGTGATTTTAAATACACCGCAACTATAGAGGTTCTTCCAGAGTTTGAGTTAAAGGGAATTGATGAGATAAAAGTTGAAAAGCTTACATCATCGGTCACTCAGTCAGATATCAATGAAATGATTGAGAATCTTCAAAAACAGCGTGGCGAATGGGTAGTTGTTGATAAGGCTTCTGAAAAAGGAAATCAATTGTTAATTGATTTTGTAGGGAAAATTGATGACGAACCATTTGAAGGCGGTTCAGCTGATGATTTTGTAATTGAAGTCGGCTCGGGTCAGATGCTCCCTGAATTTGATCAAGCTCTTGAAGGGGTTAAGTCAGGCGATGAGAAAGAATTTGACCTAACTTTTCCAAAGGATTATCACAAAGAGGATTTGTCCAATAAAGTCGCTGTTTTTAACTGTAAAGTTAAAGAGGTCAAAGAATTAAAACCTGCTGAAATTAATGATGAATTTGTTAAAGGTTTTGGCATAGAAAGTGGCCAATCCGATGATCTTATGAAAGAAATTAAGGACAGTATGGAAAAGGAGAAGGAGGGCAAGATTAAAAATGATCTAAGAATTAATCTTATGAAGTACCTTAGAGAGAATAATAAGATTGATATACCCCATGTTATGGTCCACAGGGAAGCCCATGCAATGCAAAAAGATTGGATGAGGCAATCAGGTATAGAAGATGAAGAAAAAGCTCTCCCAGTATCTAATTTTGAGGAAATCGCCTCAGAAAGGGTTCACTTGGGATTGCTGGTAAATGAATTAGTTATTTCTAGAGAATTAAAGCTAGATGATGATAAGGTGGAAACTAAATTGGAAGAAATGACGAAAGCATATCCTAATGGGGATGAAATTAGGAAGATGTATGAGCAAACACCGGAACTGATGGACCAATTGAAATCCATGGTGATGGAAGACCAAGTGGTAGATTGGCTAACAGAGCGTTCGACATTTACTGAAAAAGAAATTGAATTCAAGGAATTGATAAACAGACAACAATGAGTGACTTAGAAGAAAAATTAGCTTTAATACCGATGGTTGTTGAGCAAACGCCAAGAGGGGAACGTGCTTATGACATTTATTCTCGACTACTAAAAGATAATGTAATTTTTGCTGTAGGCCCAATAGAGGACCATATGGCAAATTTAATCATTGCACAGCTGTTATTTCTAGAAAGTGAGAACCCCAGCAAGGACATCTTTCTTTATATAAATTCTCCAGGAGGAACCATAACATCAGGTCTGTCTATATATGACACAATGCAGTTTATTAAGCCCGATGTGAGTACTATTTGTGTTGGTCAAGCAGCCAGTATGGGGGCTATTCTTCTAGCTGGTGGCGCTAGGGGTAAAAGATACTCCCTTCCCAATTCAAGAATGATGATTCATCAACCAATATCTGGATTTCAGGGTCAGGCCACTGATATTGATATCCATGCTAAGGAAATACTTAAGCTGAGGAAGCAAGTCAATAATATACTCGCAAAGCACACAGGCAAAACTGAGAAACAAATTGCTAAAGATACAGACAGGGATAATTTTATGGATGCACAACAGTCACTTGACTACGGATTGATTGATGTTGTACTTTCTGATCGTGAAGAGATTAGCAAATAATAGTTATGACAGATAAAACAAAGAAAGGATCTAAGTCTAAAGAGAACAAAATACTTTATTGTTCTTTTTGTGGAAAAGGCCAGAATGAAGTGCAAAAGCTTATAGCTGGACCTTCAGTCTATATCTGCGAAGAATGCGTAGATCTTTGTAACAACATCATTGAAGAGGAGCTAAATATCAATGAAGCTAATGAGGATTTAACTTTATATAAACCTAAAGAGATTAAATCTATGTTAGATGAGTACGTGATCGATCAGGACGTTGCAAAAAAAGTACTTTCGGTTGCAGTCTATAATCATTACAAAAGACTAAATGATAAGCCAAAACCGAGGGAGAATGATTATGTTGAGATTGGTAAAAGCAATATCCTTCTTATTGGTCCCACAGGCTCAGGAAAAACACTACTGGCTCAAACCCTAGCTCGTATTCTAAATGTTCCATTTGCAATCGCTGATGCCACAACATTAACCGAGGCAGGTTATGTGGGTGAAGATGTTGAGAACATTGTTCAGAAACTTTTACAAAATTGTGACTATGACGTAGAAAAAGCCCAGAAAGGTATTATCTATATCGATGAGATTGATAAAATATCCAGAAAAACTGACAATCCATCTATTACAAGAGATGTTTCTGGAGAAGGGGTACAGCAAGCTCTATTGAAGTTGATAGAAGGCACCACAGCTTCTGTTCCACCTCAGGGTGGCAGAAAACATCCCCAACAAGAATTTATTCAGGTTGATACTGGAAATATATTGTTCATTTGTGGCGGAGCATTTTCAGGTTTAGATAAAGTTATACAATACAGAACAAACAAATCAGGAATTGGTTTTATTGCAGATGTTCATGACAAAGATGAAAATGAAAATCTGGGAGAGATTTTTGAACAAGTTGAGCCCGAAGATCTGATTAAATATGGCCTTATACCAGAGTTTGTTGGAAGGATGCCGGTTGTTTCTTCATTGAATGAATTAAACAAGGAAGCATTGATTAAGATTTTAACAACCCCAAGAAATGCTTTAGTGAAGCAATACCAGAAATTATTTGCTATGGAAGAAACCGAATTAGAATTTTTACCAGAATCATTAGAAACAATTGCTGAATTGGCAATGAAGAGAAAAACAGGTGCCAGAGGTTTAAGAACCATTATGGAGGAAACCTTATTGGATACAATGTATGAAATACCTTCACATGACGAGAAAAAATTAAAAAAAGTTATTGTTAATCAACAATTTGTACTAAATAAGTCTAAACCATTCTTAGTTATTTCTAACGATTCTAAAACTAAAGAAAATAAGACTTCTGCAGAAGCATCCAAGGCAAAATTGACAGGCACAAAGTAGTTTATTAATTAAATCTTAGATTTACTTGAAAAATCTGTTTTTAACCCCATAAATAAACTATGATGATCAATCATAACAAGTATGAATGAACAAAAAGAAAATATTTCATTAGATATCGTTATTGATAAGCCGCTATTACCACTTAGAGATGTGGTTGTTTATCCTCACATGGTAATTCCTTTGTTTGTGGGCAGAGAGAAATCAAAAATTGCTCTTGAGCAAGCAATGGGAGAAGATAAAAAAATTCTCCTATCTTCTCAAAAAAGATCCGATATAGATGATCCTACAGTCAACGATATCAATACTGTAGGTACGCTGGCGAATATTCTTCAATTGGTCACACTTCCAGACGGAACAGTGAAATTATTGGTTGAAGGAGAATCAAGAGTGGACTTAATAGAAATTAGATCTGATGAGTTTTTTACAGCAGATTATTGTGTATTGAATGAGTATGGTGATGAGGAAGATAAAGATATTGAAGCATTGAGGAGAACTTTAATTTCTCAGGTTGAGACCTACGTCCGAATAACCAAGAAGGTCCCTGCAGAAGTTGTTAGTACCTTATCTAGCATTAAAGAATCTGGAAGGCTTGTCGATACCATTATTGCCCATATGTCTCTAAAGCTAGAGGAAAAACAAAAGATTTTAGAGCAAATTAATATCAAAGAAAGGCTGGAATTTGTTATCGGGCTTATAGATGTTGAAATCGATATGATTGAAGTTGAGCAGAAAGTCAGGGGCAGAGTTAAAGATCAGATGGAGAAGAGCCAAAAAGAATACTATTTGAATGAGCAGATGAAAGCCATTCAAAAGGAGCTTGGAGATTTAGACAATGCTTCAAATGAAATAGAGGAACTCGAAAAGCAGATAAAAAAATCAGGAATGACAAAAGAGGCAAGTGAAAAAGCGACTTCAGAGCTTAAGAAGCTTCAAATGATGTCACCAATGTCTGCTGAGGCAACCGTAGTAAGGAATTATTTAGATGTTCTAATTGCCGCTCCATGGAAAAAGAAAAGCAACGCCAAGGTCAAGTTAGATCAGGCTCAGAAAATTCTTGATGAAGATCATTATGGATTAAAGACGGTAAAAGAAAGAATCACAGAATATTTAGCCGTTCAGAAGAGAACTAAAAAACTTAAAGGACCAATCCTTTGTCTTGTTGGACCGCCTGGGGTTGGGAAAACTTCCTTGGGAGCCAGTATCGCTAGATCAACGGGCAGAAAATTTGTTCGCATGTCTTTAGGTGGCGTTAGAGATGAGGCTGAGATTAGAGGACATAGGAGAACCTACATTGGTGCTATGCCTGGAAAAATTATGCAGAACTTATCTAAAGTTGGAGTGAGAAATCCATTATTTTTACTTGATGAGGTGGATAAAATGTCAATGGATTTTAGAGGAGACCCATCTTCAGCATTATTAGAAGTTCTAGATCCTGAGCAAAACACCACTTTTAACGATCATTACTTTGAGGTTGATTATGATCTCTCAGATGTGATGTTTATTTGTACCGCAAACACCTTAAATATTCCTCCGCCTCTTCTAGATCGAATGGAGGTAATTAGGATAGAAGGTTATACAGAAGATGAGAAATTAAACATTGCTGATCAGTATTTGGTTCAAAAGCAAATGGATGCCAATGGATTAAAATCAAATGAAATTAAGATTACAAAAAGCGCGATTCTTTCAATTATTAGGCATTATACAAGGGAAGCTGGTGTTAGAAGTTTAGAGAGAGAGATAGCTAAAATAGCCAGAAAGGTCGTAAAATCACTGGTTTTAAAGGCTAAAAAAGAGACTATCCATATTAGACCAACAGGCCTTGATAAATACCTTGGAGTTCAGAAATTTAAATACGGTATTGCAGAGAAACAAAATCAAATAGGTCAAGTCACAGGATTAGCGTGGACACAGGTTGGAGGGGAGCTTCTAACCATTGAATCTACGGCTGTTCCAGGGAAAGGGAAGCTCATTAATACAGGCCAACTCGGTGATGTTATGAAGGAGTCAATACAGGCTGCAACAACCGTTGTCAGGAGCAGGTCTAAAACACTTGGTATTAATGAGGATTTTCATCAAAAATTAGATACGCACATTCACGTCCCAGAGGGCGCCACGCCTAAGGATGGGCCTAGTGCAGGCATTGGTATGTGCACTGCTTTAATCTCTTCTTTAACAGAGATTCCAGTGAAGGCAAATGTCGCTATGACAGGTGAAATAACGCTTCGAGGAGAAGTGCTACCGATAGGTGGTTTAAAAGAAAAATTACTTGCTGCCCATCGTGGAGGAATAGAGACTGTCATTATTCCTAAAGATAATGAAAAAGATTTAGTCGAAATCCCTAAGAATATTAAGGAAAAGCTGGATATTATCCCTGTTAAGTGGATCGATGAAGTACTAGAAATAGCGCTTGAAAAGATGCCTGAAATAAGCATTTCAGAGACAAAAACTTCAGGGTCATCTAAAAATAAACCTTCTTCTGAAAAAAACCTACCTCATTAAATCTATGAAAATAATTGAAACCCTTTGTTGACAAGGGTTTTAAAGGACTGGTATAAATTGTATGTCTAAACTCTATGAGATTGGACAATAGTGATTCATTGGTCTTTTATTAAAACATAATGAATTGAAATATTAATACAACTACAAGGATGTATAACATGAATAAAGGTGATCTCATTGATGCAATAGCAGCAAGCACAGGACTTTCTAAAGCAGACGCAGGTAGAGCAGTTGATGCTACTACTTCTGCAATCGCAGGCGAATTAGCTGGCGGTGGTTCAGTTGCACTGGTTGGATTTGGTACTTTCTCAGTTAGCCATAGAGCAGCTAGAATGGGCCGTAACCCAGCTACAGGTGAAGCAATTCACATTAATGCTAGCAATGTGCCTAAATTTAAAGCTGGTAAAGCTCTAAAAGACGCTTGTAACTAGGCTTACTTTTAAAGAAGATTGAAGCTCGTTAAGTCGGGCTCAATCTTCTTTTCACTTTCAAGACATCATTGGGTGCTTAGCTCAGCTGGTAGAGCGTCGCCCTTACAAGGCGAATGTCGGCGGTTCGATCCCGTCAGCACCCACCACGGCCTTTCTTTCAATTAACACCCCCTTATAAAGCTTATACCTATAGGTTTTGATCTATAATAGTTCTAACCATTAACTTTTTTTGAGGAATTAATAGATGCCATTAGTGAAACCGCTT
>CAZLQT010000060.1:0-6707 GCA_964561815.1 uncultured Woeseia sp. | reverse complement strand
CTTTAATGAAAAATTATAGAGATCAGGCCTCTAATCATTCGATCGAGAATATAGGGCATGAATTAAGAGGAATGATGCCTTGGATTGCAAAAAATAAAATAGTAGATAAATCAAAAAATTAACAATAAATAATGGATGAATCATGAAGCAATCTAAAGAAGTAATAATTTTTGACACCACTCTTAGAGATGGAGAGCAGGCTCCAGGTTGCAGCATGACTATAGGAGAAAAGTTAAAGATAGCTCATGCCCTTAAAGATCTTAATGTTAATGTTATTGAGGCTGGTTTTGCAGCTGCTTCACCAGGAGATTTTGAAGCAGTAAATACTATCGCTAAGGAAATTGAGGGACCAACGATTTGTACTTTAGCAAGATGCAATCCTGATGATATAGAGCAAGCTCATAAGGCATTAGAGGTTAATCCAAACCGAAGAATCCATGTTTTTGTTGCGACAAGTGAGATTCATCTTAAGCACAAATTAAATATGGCTAAAGAAGAGGTTCTCAAGGCAGCTTATGAGGGAGTTAAAATGGCCAAGGAGTTTTGCGACAATGTAGAATTTTCTCCAGAAGACGCCTCAAGAACTGACCACGACTTTTTAACCGAGGTTGTCAATGCTGCGATAGATGCTGGAGCTACCACAATTAATATTCCAGACACTGTTGGTTACACCATCCCTTATGAATTCGGTGAATTATTTAATCATCTGATTACACATTGTGAGAACACTGAGAATGTTGTTTTTAGTGTGCATTGCCACGATGATCTTGGTTTGTCAGTTGCCAACAGTTTGGCTGCATTAGAATCTGGAGCAAGGCAAGTGGAATGCACGATCAATGGTATTGGAGAAAGAGCAGGTAATACCTCTTTAGAAGAAGTGTGTATGGCTGTTAAAACAAGAAAAGAGTATTTTGATTTTCATACCTCCATAGATACAACCAAACTTTATCCAACCAGTAGACTGGTTTCGAGTATCACTGGAATGCATGTACCTAGAAATAAAGCAATTGTTGGTGACAATGCTTTTTCACATGAAGCTGGCATTCACCAGCACGGAATGCTTAGACACGCTTCTACCTATGAAATTATGAAACCCCAGGATGTTGGTATAGGCAGATCAAACCTTGTCTTAGGCAAACATAGTGGGAGACACGCATTCTTAGATAGAGCCAAAGAACTTGGCTTTGAAATAAGTAAGGATCAGTTAGGTCCTGCATTTAAAGAATTTAAAAAACTGGCAGATAGAAAGAAAGAAATTTTTGATTCTGATATAGAAGCAATAGTCCTCAATGCTGATACAAACCGGCTTAATACATGGGAATTGGTTGATCTAGAGACTTCATCTGGATCTTCTTGGGGTGCTGTGGCTGATCTTAAACTTAAGAATATTGATGGAACTGTCCACGAGTCAGACACTGAGAAGAGACGTTCGAGTGGGCCTATAGATTCAGTTTTTAATGCCATTAATCAAATAACCGGATACAATTTGGAATTGATTAATTTTGAGATTCACAGTGTTAGTGTAGGCGAAGATGCCCAGGGCGAAGTGACAGTCACAGTTAGTTTTGATGGGCAAGACTATAGAGGTCATGGAGTCAGCACCGATATAATTGAATCTGGCGCCCTAGCCTACCTTGAAGTAATTAATCGAATAGAGCGAAACAAAGAAAGACATTAGAGGAAGATTATGCCACTAAAACCAACAAAACATATTTGGTTTAATAATGAGCTTGTGCCGTGGGAGGAAGCAAAGATTCATGTTTTGAGTTATGGGCTTCATTATGCCGCTGCTGTTTTTGAAGGAATAAGAGCTTATTCAACCAAAAATGGAACAAAGATATTCAGATTAGAGGACCATATTAAAAGGCTGTTTAATTCTGCAAAGATATACAGAATGAGTATGCCTTATGATTTTGAACAAATTATGCAGGCCTCAAGAACCATAATTACAGCCAACAAATTGAATGATGGGGCTTATATTAGACCCATTGCTTTTCGCGGCTATAATGACCTAGGTCTTCATGCTTCTCTCGATGATGGAATTGATGTGGCGGTTGCAGCATGGGAATGGGGAGCTTATCTAGGAACTGACGGACAAGAGAAAGGCGTTGATGTTTGTGTTTCGTCATGGAATAAAATCGCTCCTAATACTATTCCAGTAATGGCAAAAGCTTCTGGCAACTATCTTTCGGGAACTTTGGTAGCTATTGAAGCCAAAGAGAATGGATACGATGAAGGGATATGCCTTGACTCTAAAGGAATGGTAAGTGAGGGAGCTGGCGAGAACATATTTATGGTCAAGAATAATGAAATTTTTACCCCTCCTCTTAGCTCATCAATCCTTGATGGTATTACGAGAGACTCAGTCATAAAAATTGCTGAGAGCCAAGGCTATGAAGTTACCGAGAGAGAGATCGCTAGAGAGGAACTTTATTTAGCCGATGAGTTATTCTTTTCAGGTACTGCAGTGGAAATCACTCCAATAAGGAGTGTGGATAGGATTAATATAGGTAATGGCTCTAGAGGTCTAATAACACAAGAGATCCAAAAAGTATTTTTCGGACTATTTGATGGATCAACTCCAGACGATTGGGGTTGGTTAGATAGTGTTGAATAATTCTTCAAAAACCCTCTTTGAAAAAATATGGGATCAGCATGTCGTTGTTCCTGAGACTGAAGACACACCTGCTATCTTATACATTGATCTTCATTTGATTCACGAGGTTACAACTCCTCAGGCATTTACTCAATTAAGAGAAAATAATTTAAGCGTAAGATCTCCGAATAAAGTTTTGGCAACCATGGATCACTCCACACCAACGGTGCCAATCAAAACAATTAATGATTTAGACTTAGTTGCTGAATCGGGCCCCGCTGAGCAAATCAAAGATATGATTAAAAATTGTCAAGATTTTGGTATTGAACTCTATGGTTTTGATAGTGATCGCAGAGGTATTGTGCACGTCATTGGTCCTGAATTAGGGGCAACCCAACCTGGTAGGACAATGGTTTGTGGAGACAGCCATACCAGTACACATGGAGCTTTTGGAGCCCTAGCCTTTGGTATAGGGACAACTGAAGTTGCCCATGTGCTTGCAACTCAATGCCTATTGCAAAGAAAACCTAAAACATTAGCCGTTAATTTGAATGGCAATCTTAATAATGGTGTTTCTGCTAAGGATATAATTTTAAAAATCATAGGCACTATTGGTGTCGATGGTGGAACTGGCCATGTTATAGAGTACCGAGGAGATACAGTTTCTTCTCTTTCATTAGAACAAAGAATGACAATATGCAACATGAGTATAGAAGGAGGAGCAAGAGCTGGGATGTTTGCTCCAGATGAAGCAACTTTTGAGTATCTTGAAGGAAGACCCATGATTCCAAAAGGTGATGATTGGCATGAAGCGGTTGATAAATGGAAACAATTGGTTAGTGATGAGGGTTCTATATTTGATAAAGAGGTTAATATTGACGTAGATTCTCTCAAGCCAATGGTAACTTTCGGTACCAACCCAGGTATGGTAATGCCAATAGATTCAGAAGTCCCGGATCATCAAGGTAATCAGAGTTTCAAGCAAGCCCTTGATTACATGAAAGTGGAATCTGGTAAACCCCTTCTCCAAAAACCAATCGATGTTGTTTTTATTGGTAGTTGCACCAATTCAAGACTATCTGATCTAAAAGACGCGGCAGAAATTCTCAAGGGTAGAAAAGTTGCAGATGGCGTTAGAGCGATGATTGTTCCTGGGTCACAAGCTGTTAAAGCCGAAGCAGAGACAATCGGATTAGATAAAATCTTTCTAGAATCAGGTGCAGAATGGAGGGAATCAGGTTGTTCTATGTGTCTTGGCATGAATGGGGATACCGTTGGCAATGGCCAATTGGCCGTAAGCACCAGTAATCGAAATTTTGAAGGTCGGCAAGGTAAGGGGTCAAGAACGATTCTAGCTAGCCCTAAAACTGCAGCCGCTTCAGCAATATCAGGAGTTGTTCAAGATCCAAGAATATTTGGAAACAATTAAACCATGGAAAAGATAATAAAATTTTCATCAAAAACGATCGTTCTGCCTAATGAAGATGTGGACACCGATCAAATAATTCCTGCTCGATTCTTAACGCTCCCGTCTAAAGAAGGAATTGGCGAATGTCTTTTTTACGATTGGAGATTCGATGAATCTGGACAGCCTAATAAAGATTTTATTCTTAATAAAGAAGAATCGAAAAATTGTTCAGTGCTGGTTGCAGGCAATAATTTTGGATGCGGCTCCTCAAGAGAACATGCACCATGGGCTTTGGTCGATTATGGATTTAAAGCCATTGTTAGCACATCGTTTGCTGATATTTTTAAAAACAATTCTCTCAAAAATGGACTTATACCTATTACTGTTCCAAAAGAGATGCATAACTGGTTAATAGATAATCCAAGAGTTGAGGTAATGATCGATTTAGAAAATACCTTAATACAAACTCAGCAAGGCCATGAATCATCTTTTCCTATTGAATCTTTTTCTAGATATTGTTTGATGAACGGTATAGATCAACTAGGATACATTCTGAGTCAGGAATCAGAAATTACAAAATACGAAAATAAACTATGAAAGCTACTATCACACTACTGCCAGGTGACGGAATTGGGCCCGAGGTTACCGATGAAGCGGTAAAAGTTTTAAAAGTTATTGAAGAGAAATTTAATCATTCATTTACATTAAATAATGCTCTATTTGGCGGTATAGCAATTGACCAGACCGGATCTCCCTATCCGCAAGAGACACAAGATTTATGCAAACAGGCGGATGCTGTTTTATTGGGTGCAGTTGGCGGCCCGAAATGGAGTGACCCCAGAGCTAAAACAAGGCCTGAAAAAGGGCTTTTAGATATGAGATCTGATTTAGGCGTTTATGCAAACCTTCGGCAAATTAGGACCTATCCTCAATTGATTGATAATTCTCCAATTAAGAAAGAATACCTTGAGGGAATAGACATTATTTTTGTGAGGGAATTAATTGGAGGTATTTACTTTGGAGAAAAGGAAAGAAGGAATGATTATGCTAAAGATGTTTGTGAATATTCGACAGCTGAGATTGAGCGAATTACAGATGTCGCTGTCAAGCTAGCTCAGCAAAGAAAAAAGAAAATTATATCCATTGATAAAGCCAATGTTATGGCAACCTCTCAATTGTGGAGAGAGGTTACGACAAAGTACCTAGAAGATAACTTTCCTGAAATAGAAATAGAACATATGCTGGTTGACGCAGCCACCATGCATCTTCTCTCGAGACCAGCTGATTTTGATGTGGTTTTAGCTGATAACTTATTTGGTGATATTCTTACCGACGAAGCTTCTATGCTCACGGGTTCGATTGGAATGATTGCCTCTGCATGTCTTGGGGATGATAATTTCGGTGTTTATGAGCCAATACACGGTTCAGCACCGGATATTCAAGGCAAAGGCATTGCAAATCCTTGTGGGATGATTTTATCGCTGTCAATGCTGCTTAGACATTCTCTGGAATTGAACAAAGAAGCCTTAGCTATAGAGCAAGCAATTCACAACGTATTAAATAACGGTATTTTCACAGCCGATTTATCTAAAACTAATACTGTTAGTACATCCACAATGGGCGATAAGATAGTTCAGGAAATTTAACCCCCCACTCTCTTTTAACTTGCTATAAATAGTTTAATGCATATAATGTGCTAACACATTAATACATTGGTATATTTATTATGAAAATTGATAGAGTGTTTAACAGTAAAGAAGAAAAAGAAACAGAGGAAAAATTTTACAAAGCCATAATGACGCTTAGTAACCTCGATGAGCATAAAGCTTTTTTTAACGATATTTGTACGCCGGCTGAACTTCAGTCAATTAAAGATCGTTGGTCGGTTGCCGAGCTTCTAGATAAAGGATACACATATCGAGAAATTAACACACTAACAGGAGTAAGTGTGACCACAATAGGTCGAGTAGCAAGATTTCTTCATGACGGCTCAGGCGGTTATTCTTTGGCCTTAAAGCGACTCAAATAATGTCAGATAAAAGGATAAAAATAGCGATTCAAAAATCAGGTCGCCTAACAGAGCACTCCACTTCTCTTTTGCAGAAATGCGGCTTAATCTTCAGCCATGCTAAAGATCAATTGATTGGATACGGAGAGAATATGCCCTTTGATCTAATGTTTGTTCGTGATGATGATATTCCAGACCTGGTGCAAGATAACCTATGCCAGTTAGGCATTGTTGGTCTAAATGTCGCTATGGAAAAACAAATAGATATGGAAGATGCAAAGAAAAGATGTGCTTATACAATAGAACAGACGCTTGATTTTGGTCAATGCTTACTTGCTTTTGCCTACCCAGAAGATTCAGGATATACAGCTATCGAACAACTTGAGGGTAAGACGATTGCTACAAGCTACCCATCTATTGTTTCCAAACACATAGACGACAAAAAGTTGAATATTAAGATTGCTGAATTTTCTGGTGCTGTAGAGTTGGCTCCGAGTTTAGGTAAAGCTGAAGCAATTTGCGACTTAGTATCATCTGGCGCTACGCTTAAGGCTCATAATTTAACTCAAGGTGAAACCATCCTTGATAGCAATGCCGTTGTGATTCAGTCCACCAGTTTATTGAATGAAAAAGAGCAGCTATGGGTTTCCAAGCTTTTGGAAAGAATTAATGGCGTCCTTCAAGTCAGAGAGAGT
>CAZLQT010000059.1:0-6892 GCA_964561815.1 uncultured Woeseia sp. | reverse complement strand
TATTTTGACCTTCATTCAAACAAATAAATTAGATACAAGTAAGGGGTTTTCTTCTATCCGCATTGGATTAGCATCTCCAGAAAGTATTTTGCAAAAATCGTATGGTGAAATTTTAAAGCCTGAGACAATTAATTACAGATCTTATAAACCTGAAAAAGATGGACTGTTTTGTGAAAAGATATTTGGTCCAGTCAAGGATTATGAATGCCATTGTGGAAAATACAAGGGTATTAGGTATCGAGGTATTATATGTGATCGTTGTGGAGTTGAAGTTACGAGAAAAAAGGTTCGTAGAGATCGGATGGGTCACATTACACTTGCTGTTCCTGTCGTTCATATATGGTATCTACGTTCAATTCCATCAAAATTAAGTTATTTAGCTGGAATCTCAACAAAGAATCTTGAGAAGATTGTTTATTATGAACAATTCTTAATTATAGAGCCTGGTAAAAGCGGTAAAGAGCAATTTGAAATAATTGATGAAATAGAATATATAGAATTAGAAAGAGCATATGGTTTTGATGCTGTTTCCGAAGAAGAAAGAGATAATGAAGATTACTTTTATGCTGCTATGGGGGGAGAAGCGCTAAAAGAAATGTTAGCTCGAATGAATCTAGTAGAGTTACGTCGAGATTTAGAAGATGTTTTAAAAAATTCAAAATCTAAACAAAAACGGGAAGATGCTTTAAAAAGATTAAAGGTGGTAAAATCATTTTTGGTTGATATTACTGATTTAAAGAAAATAAATAAGCCAGAGTGGATGGTTGTGTCAATCTTACCAGTAATTCCTCCAGAGTTAAGACCCCTTGTTCCTTTAGATGGAGGGCGTTTTGCTGCAAGTGATCTAAATGATCTATATCGTCGAATCATTATTAGAAATAATAGATTGAAGCAATTGATGGAAATAAAAGCACCAGATGTTATTCTTCGCAATGAAAAGCGTATGTTGCAAGAATCTGTGGATGCATTATTTGATAACAGTCGAAGAAAAACTGCAATAAGAAGCGGAACGCGTAGACCCTTAAAATCAATTTCAGATATGATTCGGGGAAAAACTGGAAGATTTCGACAGAATCTACTTGGTAAGCGTGTAGATTATTCTGGTAGGTCAGTGATTGTTGTAGGCCCAGAATTACAACTTCATGAATGTGGGCTTCCAAAAAACATGGCATTAGAATTATTTAAACCTCATATGATTAGTGAATTAATGACTCGAGGCTATTCCCAGACTCCTCGAGGAGCTAAATTACTTATTGAGGATAAAGACCCTATTGTTTATAAGGTTTTAGAATATGTTGTAAAAGACCACCCAGTGTTATTAAACCGAGCCCCTACACTTCATCGTCTTGGGATTCAGGCTTTTCAACCAGTGCTTGTTGATGGAAAAGCATTAAGAATCCATCCACTTGTTTGCTCTGCGTTTAATGCTGATTTTGATGGTGATCAGATGGCTGTTCATGTGCCATTGTCTGTTGGTGCTCAAATGGAAGCTAGAGTACTTATGCTATCAAGTCATAATATCTTGCATCCAGCTAATGGTAAACCATTGGCTTTGCCTTCTCAAGATATGGTGCTAGGGACTTACTATCTAACTCTTATGAAAGAAGGAGTGAAAGGTGAGGATAAAAGCTTTGGTTCATTCAATGAAGTTCTTCTTGCGTTTGAAAATAAAGCTGTCGATATAAATGCTAAAATAAATGTTAGGCATAATAGTAAGTGGTACAAAGGAACAACGGTTGGTCGTGTAATAATTAACTCTATTTTGCCAGATGAAATGGAATTTGTTGATGATACGATTGATAAAAAACGTTTAAGTAAATTAGTCAATGATACCTATTTAATTGCTGGTAACAAAAAAACTGTTCTATTCCTAGATAAACTAAAGAATTTAGGCTTTAATACTGCAACTCAGGCGGGACTTTCTATTGCGATAAGCGATATTATGATTCCTGAATCTAAAGATGATATAATTTCGAAAGCACAAAAGCAGGTTGATGATATACAAAACAAATTCAAACGTCATGTATTAACTGATGGAGAAAGATATAATAAAGTAATAGATGTTTGGACTAGAGCTACTAATGATATTGCAGCATCCATGATGGATCATCTACAATCTGATGACCAAGGATTTAATCCAGTTTATATGATGGCAGACTCTGGTGCTCGAGGATCTCAAGATCAAATTAAGCAATTAGCTGGCATGCGTGGATTGATGGCAAAGCCAAAAAAATCTATGACTGGAGGCAAGGGCGAAATTATTGAATCTCCAATTACATCAAATTTCAAAGAAGGTTTATCTGTACAGGAATACTTTATATCTACTCATGGTGCTAGAAAAGGATTGGCAGATACTGCTTTAAAAACTGCTGATGCGGGTTATCTAACTAGAAGACTAGTTGACGTAGCTCAAGATGTAGTCATCAATGAAATAGATTGCGGTACTATAAATGGGATCCTTGCGGTGGACTTAAAAGAAGGTGAGGATATTATTGAGCCTCTATCAGAAAGAATTTTAGGACGAACATTGCTTGAAGATTTCATTGAAAAAGGGAAAGTGCTTATTAAAGCTGGTACAATGATGCGTGATGAAGAAGCTTTAGTTGTCTCTGATAGTAATATTGAATCTTTAAGAATTAGATCTGTTCTTACTTGTGAATCTCTTAGAGGGGTGTGTGCAAAATGTTATGGGTGGAATCCTTCAAATCATAAGCTTGTAGATTTAGGAACTTCAGTTGGTATTCAGGCAGCTCAAAGTATTGGAGAACCTGGAACACAGCTTACCTTAAGAACCTTTCATATTGGTGGTACTGCTACTCGAGTTATTGAGCAATCAGAAATGATTACTCAAAAAGCAGGGACTGTGAAATTTTCTGATAATCTTGAAACAGCAGTTGCGAAAGATGAATTAGGTTTACCGGTTACTCGTTGTATGGTAAGACATTCAAAAATAACTATTGTGACTAAAGGCAGTGGGTCAAATACTGATTTTAATGTTCCATATGGAGCAAATTTAAATGTAAGTGATGGCGATAAGGTTAAAGCAAGCACAATATTGTTCCAATGGGATCCTTATACTGATGTAATTCTTGCAAGACAGTCCGGAATTGTGGAGCTAAAAGATTTTATTGAAAATGAGACTTATCAAGTGGAAGCTGTTGAGGGTGGTAAAAAGCAAATGGTTATAGTAGAGTCAAAGGATAGGAACCTCAGTCCTCATGTAGAAATAGTTAATAAAGATGGATCTGTACTTGCCGGTGGCACTATTCTTCCGGTTACAGCTAATTTAGTGGTTCGCCAAGGAGATAAGGTTAGACGCGGTCAAACTTTAGTTAAAATTCCCCGTGCTTATGGTAAAACGCGTGATATAACAGGAGGTTTGCCAAGAGTTACCGAATTATTTGAGGCGCGCAAGCCAACAGCGCCTGCGGTGGTAACTGAGATTGATGGACTTGTCAAGTTTGGAGAGACTAAACGCGGAATACGCAAAATACAGGTAGAAGGAGTTGATGGAACTATAAAAACATATTCTATTCCTTATGGTAAGCATGTTGTTGTTCATGAAGGTGACAAAATAACTGCGGGCACTTCGCTTTGCGAAGGAAGTATTTCACCTGTTGATATCTTAACAATATTAGGACCAAATAAAGTTCGTGAATATTTGGTGGATCAAATACAAGAAGTTTATCGTCTGCAGGGAGTAAAAATAGATGATAAGCATATCGAGGTAATTGTACGACAGATGATGCAAAAAGTTAGTATAGATGAAACTGGTGACTCTCACTTTCTGCCCAAGGATAGAATCAATAGAGCTGAATTTTTTGAAACAAATGAAAAGCTTCAATCTATGGTATTCGTAACTGATAATGGAGATTCTGAATTAGAAGAAGAAACGCTTGTTGATAAAAAAGTTTATCAGGAGATAAATAAAGCTTTAAAAGAAGATGGTAAGGCTCCTGCTAAATCTCGAAAAGTAAAACCTGCAACTTTTCAGCCTCTATTAATGGGTATAACTCAGGCTTCACTAAATACAGAAAGCTTTATATCAGCTGCTTCATTTCAAGAGACTACTAGAGTGTTAACAGATGCGGCTACTTCTGGTAAAATTGATAATCTCCGTGGTTTGAAAGAAAATGTTGCTGTTGGTAGATTGATACCAGCCGGTTCTGGTTCTCCTCATTTAGCAGATATTGTTGTTTCTGACCCAGATTCTATCGACAGTGATTCTGATGAAAAAATCAAGGATAATACCTCAATTGAAGAAGTGATTTGATAAATGATTCTATTAAAAAAGATAATTGATAAAATGTTTCAATCTGTGGTATTTTCGCAGGCTTTAATGGAAATGAAATGCCGACGATAAATCAATTAATTAGACATGGAAGAAAGCGGGTAGGTAAGAAAAATGCTACGCCTGCGCTAAAAGGTAATCCTCAAAAAAGAGGTGTTTGCACTCGCGTATATACTACAACTCCAAAAAAACCTAATTCAGCTCTTCGAAAAGTTGCTAGGGTAAGATTAACAAATAATATTGAAGTTAACGCATATATTCCTGGGGAAGGACATAATTTACAGGAACACTCTATTGTTTTGATTGAAGGTGGAAGAGTTAAAGATCTCCCTGGAGTTAGATATCATATTGTCCGAGGCACTCTAGATACAGCTGGTGTTTCTGATCGCAAAACTAGCAGATCAAGATATGGTGCAAAGAGACCGAAAGCTTAACCATGAGAAGAAGAAGACCAGATAAGCGCAAAATTTTACCTGATCCAATTTATGGAGATTTACAGATTGCAAAGTTTATGAATTACCTAATGTCTGGGGGTAAAAAGGGTACATCAGAAGAGATCTTTTATGGTGCTATGTCTTCTATTAAATCTCGAATAAAAAAAGAAGGTGTTGAAATATTTAAGCTCGCAATAAAGAATACTTCTCCAATGCTTGAAGTTAAAACTAGAAGAATAGGTGGCGCTAATTATCAAGTTCCAATAGAAGTTAGTAGGCATAGGCAATTCTTTCTTGCATCTAAATGGATAATTAATGCAGCTAGAAGCCATTCTGGGAGATCCATGTCTGATCGACTAGCATCTGAACTGATTTCGGCTGCCAATAATGAAGGTGGCGCAATAAAGAAAAAAGAAGATACGCATCGAATGGCAGAAGCAAATCGAGCTTTCGCTCATTTTAGGTAAAAAGTTTATAGTATGAATGAAATATCATTAAAAAATGTGCGCAATATTGGTATTATGGCTCATATTGACGCTGGTAAGACTACTTTAACAGAAAGAGTTCTTTTTTATACTGGAAGAACTCATAAGATTGGTGAGGTTCATGATGGCGGAGCTACCATGGATTGGATGGATCAAGAAAAAGAACGTGGAATTACGATCACTTCTGCAGCTACAACAGCAATTTGGAACGATCATCGTATTAATATTATTGATACACCTGGGCATGTTGATTTTACAGTTGAAGTAGAACGTTCTCTAAGGGTATTAGATGGATCATGTGCTGTATTTTGTGCAGTTGGGGGAGTTGAACCGCAAAGTGAAACAGTTTGGCGTCAAGCCGATAAGTACAATGTTCCAAGAATTGCATTTGTAAATAAAATGGATCGGACTGGAGCAGACTTTTTCCATGTACTTGAAATGATTAAAGATCGTTTAGGCGCTAACCCACTTCCTATAGTTTTGCCAATAGGAGCTGGAGATATTTTCACGGGCATCATTGATCTAATAACAATGAAAGCTATACTATATAACGAATCATCATTAGGTGCTCATTTTGATATAAGTGATATTCCTTCTGATATGCAAGAAGAAGCAGAAAAATGGCGACACCATCTAATTGAAGAAACTGCTAGTTATGATGAACATTTATTAGAGAAATATCTATCTGAGGAAAGTATTTCTGAAGAAGAATTGAAGACCGCAATTCGTAAAGGTTGTCTTGATAACACATTTGTGCCAACATTGTGTGGATCAGCGTTTAAGAATAAAGGTGTGCAGAGATTATTAGATGCTGTTAATGACTTTTTACCTTCGCCTTTAGATATTGGCTCCATATCTGGGTTTGATCCAGATGATTCAGACATTGAAATAAGCAGAGATCCTAGTGAAGATGATCCTTTTAGTGCTTTAGCCTTTAAAGTTATGACCGATCCTTATGTTGGTAAACTTACATTTATTAGAGTTTATTCTGGTAAGCTAGAGTCTGGTTCATATGTTTTAAATCCAAATACTGGAAAACGTGAAAGAATTAGTAGAATTTTATTAATGCACGCAAATAAAAGAGAAGAGTTAGATTATGTTACTGCCGGTGAAATTGTTGCAGCGGTAGGATTAAAACATTCTCAAACGGGGCACACATTGTGTGAAGAGAAGAAGGAAATTCTATTGGAATCCATGGAATTTCCTGAGCCAGTAGTTGAGGTCTCTGTAGAGCCTGCCACTAAAGCTGACCAAGATGCATTGTCAAAAGGTTTGGCAAAGTTATCTGAAGAAGATCCAACATTTAAAGTATCTATTCATCCAGATACAGGTCAAACAATTATTGCTGGGATGGGAGAGCTTCACCTAGAGATTTTAATTGATAGATTATTAAGAGAGTTTAAAGTAAAAGCCAACGTGGGTACTCCTCAAGTTGCCTATACAGAGGCTATAACAAAACGAGTAGAAAAAATTGACGTAAAATTTGCTAGACAATCAGGCGGTAGAGGTCAATATGGGCATGTTGTAATCAATGTTGAGCCTAATGAAGCAGGAAAAGGCTACCATTTTGAAAATAAAATTGTTGGAGGAGTTATTCCCAGGGAATATATCCAGCCTGTTAGTGAAGGGATACAGGACGCTTTAAAGAATGGTGTTTTGGCAGGTTATCCAATTGAAGATGT
>CAZLQT010000058.1:0-7188 GCA_964561815.1 uncultured Woeseia sp. | reverse complement strand
GGCCTTGTCCGTATTTCATGAGAATGTATTGAACTATAGCAACCGATTCACTTAATAGAAGATCCCCATCCTTTATGGCAGGTATTTTTGCAAAAGGGCTTGCCTCTACAAAATCAGGATTGGGCTTGCCTCTCTCCAGAGGTGCCAATTCATAATCTAGCTCCAATTCCTCAAAAAGCCAGATGATTCTGACTGATCGACTGCCTTTTGCATGGAATAGTTTGATCATATGGTTCTATTCGTCCGGGGCAATCTCTAGCCTGATCCCATCTAAATCTTCTGTAAATTCGACTTGGCAGGATAATCTAGATTGATTGTCTCTAAAAGATTCTAGATCTTCAAGAAGCTCCAATTCATCGTCTTGACGTTCTTCCAGGGTTGAAGCCCACGGCTCTTCAATATAACAATGACAGGTGGCGCAAGAACACATTCCGCCACAAAGCGCTAATACCCCGTTATCCAAGTCTCTTAGGCTCTCCATAAGAGAGAGGCCCACTTGACCTTCAACGGCGTGCTCTTCACCTTCGCTATCTATGACATTTATAATCGGCATATGATTATTACCTTAAAAACAGTGGGGATTTAATCACACAATTAAGCAGATTACCAGCCGAGTCAGATCAGTTTTTATGGATTTTTATTGTTGATTAATTGGTATTATTAAATCAACAATGGCTCCCTGCTGGGAGTGGTTCTTGATTTGAATTGTTCCGTTATGGGCAATGATAATTTGCTTGCTCAAATACAAACCTAAACCAAACCCTCCACTTTTTCTGCTTCTTGATTGACCGGTTCTGAAAAAAGGCTCTGTAACCTTCTCTAAGTCATCTTCATTGAAACCAGGTCCGTAGTCTCTCACAGATAACCTGATTGAATCTGCACCAACCTCATCAAGATCTATTTCGATTCGGCTATCCTCAGAAGATGTAAATCTCGAAGCATTTTCAAGCACATTTTTTATCATCACCTCGAAAAGAATTTGATCAGCTTCCACCTCTTTACTCTTTATATTGGATGATATGACAATCTTTATATTCTCTAGGTAAGGGGCTTTAGAGGTCAGCTCCTTTATTGCGTTTTCAATGTTGAATGTTTTTAAATCAAGCTTTTTATGTCCATAGTTAATAGCCTCGCTATCAAGTAAGTTCGAAATGATAGCTTCCATAGCATTGATTTCATTGAGTAGCTCATCTCTTTGCTGTTCGTCTTGCAACATCTCTATTTGCAATCGAGCTCTTGTTAGAGGTGATCTGAGTTCATGACTAACTCCAAGATTTAATCGTTGTTTTGCTTCGAGCATGTCTTGAACATTTGTGGCTAGAAGGTTTATCTCGTTTGCTAGTATACCCAGCTCATCTTTAGGTTTAATCGTGATGCGATGTTCAAGTTCACCTGATCCTATTTTGCTTGTTCCGTCTTGTATTGCCTGAATGGGATTAATAATTCTTTGAACTACTAAGAATAAGATTAATAAGATTAATAAACTGATTCCCAGTAAAGCTTCAAACAGATAAGTTGGATTTACCTCTTGAGTCATCTTAGGATTAACAAGAACAACCAAATAATCACCATAAGGGAGCTTAAAAAAGGTCCTGTTCATGTAGCGAGCAAATTCTGAGCCTTCAATGTAGGGGTCTTGACCGATTTCAATATCTGCCTTTATTTTTAAGATATCCCAATTACTTTTTTGGAAATCAATTACATCTAAATCAGGGAATTGGTTGGTGGAAGCCCAACTAAAATCTTCGCCAATAATTTTTATATCAAACGGCATGTTGCTTGCGACCTCTTCAGCCCTTTCTTGGGTTGGCGGATATCGAAGATCTTCTAGAAAATTTTCTAGATAACTGGTTTGATAATAGCCAAGTGTCTCTCTAACCTCATCATTGAGAATCAAAGAGCGAACTCCCACTGTCAATAGATACAGATAAGCAATCGCGGTAACTAAAAAGACTAAAGTCAATTTAAGTGATAGGGATTGAAAGATTTTATTAATTCTCATTATTTTTCAACGTCCAGGAACAAATAGCCTTTGCCCCATATGGTCTTAATAATTTTTGGTGATTTAGGATCCGACTCAATCTTCTGTCTTAATCTAGAAATCAAGATATCAATTGATCGAGAAAACAGATGGGCCTCTATGCCTTTAATTTCTTTGATGATCTCATCTCTGGTAAATGTAATGCCTGGATTATTGATGAACATTGACAATAAATCATACTCTTTGGTAGTCAAATCAAGGATTGAACCATTCATTTTAATCTCGAGATGCAAATCATCTATCTCAAAGATAGAATCCTTGCCCTTAGTTTTGGTTGGGATTCGTCTTATTAAGCTCATAATTCTAGCTACCAGCTCTCTTGGCTCAAATGGCTTAGCTAAATAATCATCAGCGCCCGATTCTAGTCCTCGGATTTTATCGTTTGGTTCACCCCTGGCACTGAGCATAATAATGGGGAGAGAATAATCCTTTCGTATCTGTTGGCAAACCTCGAAGCCATCCATTTTTGGCATCATGACATCAAGAACAATCACTTCAGGATTGTGTTTTCTGATAGCTTGGAGAGTATCTAGAGGGTCTGAAATGGCGTCAATCTTGATATCAGATTTTTTCAAATAATTTTCTAAAAGTTCTGCCAACTTTAAATCATCATCAATTAGCAGAGCTTTGATCATATTAAGAGTTATTTCCAGCGATCTTTTGAATCTTGAATTTGATCGACTCCAATCCTCATTTCTAACATTCTGTTGGCTTCTTCTTCTCCAAAGACCTGGATAGGTAAAACATTCATAGGGTCGTTCCTATAGCCCAGCTCTCTTACTTGAAAATCATAGACTTGCTGATCATCTCTCTCCGATTCAGGAACCTCTTCTGCCTCATCTAACCAAGTAAACCATCGACCAATAAAACGCTCGAGATAATCTTCACAAAAATCTATGTTCTCATCTGTAAGTTCAGCATGTGAACTGACACATACTGGTGACATCAATGATCTGAGATAGGTGCCGTGACTAACAAATCTGGTCCAATTGGGATTGGCACGAAACTCAAGAAAATCTTGATTCACTGGCTCGTAATATTGATTGAGATAATCTGGATTGGTTCTTAAATCCATCCTTGGCGTGTATTCAGCATAAAAATAAAGTCTAGGTATGGTTCCGAAAATAACCGCTAAATGAGGAACGCGTGTCTCTTGACCCAAAAAAACTGTGGCGTTTATATCGAGTATGCTTCGTTGTCTATTGCCAATCCAAGAGTGGACAAGCCAGTCCACTTGTTCACCAGAATAAGCGTTAAATGAACCCTCAAGTAAGCCGTGATCAGGGTGCTCATTAGAGGTAAAATAATCTCTGCCCTCACACGATGGATGTTTGGCTACTTCGAATCGCTCCCTAACTCGTTCAACAATATTTGTTTGTATTCCCCAGCACCTTTCCCAAGCTTTGCTAACATCCACATCAGGGTTTTCAGAAAGAAATTCCATAATGGTTTTGGTTTCTTTATTTGAACTCAAGATCGTCTCCTCTTAACTATTAATGCATACAGTATTCCATCAAGAAAGTGATAGATCCAGTTAATCCATGTCTATATAATCAATTTCGAACTAAAAACTGAATCTGGAGACATAAACATGCCAATGTTAGAGATCAATAATCATAAAATGTACTATGAAATTCATGGAGAGGGCTCACCAGCAGTCTGCATGGGGGGTTGGGGTACTTTTTGTCATGGCAATCAGAATCTATTGGCGAGAGGCCTTACCGATAAGTACCAAGTTTTAGTCTTTGATTACCGGGGCATTCGTGATTCTGAGGATGATCACGATGTTGAACCATCAATGAAGATGCACGCCAATGATTTAATTGGTCTTTTAGATCATTTGGGATGGAAAAACGTTCATCTCATTGGGTTGGTTGGTATGGGTTGTTGTGTCGCCCAAGAAGTGGCTATTAATCGACCTGATCTTGTTCGGAGCATGGTCAATATGGGGGCCTGGGCCTATTGCGATACTTATCTGTATGATCAACTAAAGTTATTTAGAGATGTCCATAGAGACTCAGGGTTTCTCACCTTTCAAGAAAAGGTGTCGATCTATTCATTTCTTCCAGAGTATTACAATGAAAACAGAGATAAGTTATTAGGGCCAAATGCTGGCTGGAAAGAACTTAGAGACAATTATGATACCCATGCAAGACTGGTTGAAGCTTGTCTAAATCATGATGTTAGAGATGAACTACACAAAATAAAAGCTCCAACACTTATCATTCATGCTGGCAAGGATTTAGTTACAGGGCCAAGAACTACACTTCCCTTAGAGGAAGGTATTCCCAATGCAAAAGGTGTCTTGATGGAAGATGTGGCACATGTAGTAGCAGGTAAAGAACAAAAGATTGCTTTTTGCAAAATATTGTTCGAATTTTTAGAAGCACACTAACGTTTTTGGTTGTATAAAACTTCCAATATATAGATAATGGGCCCACTTAAAGTGTAAGAGGGCTTAAATTTTCATGACAGATTCAGGATCAAAGATCAGCATTCAAAACGGTAAGCTTAATGTCCCCAATGATCCTGTCATCCCTTTTATTGAAGGCGATGGTATTGGCCCAGATATTTGGAAAGCTGCGGTCCGAGTCATAGATGCTGCTGTTGAGAAAGCCTACGATGGGGAAAAAAAGATTCAATGGTTAGAAGTATACGCTGGGGAAAAAGCATTTAAGAAATTTAATAACTGGCTACCCGATGAGACCATAGAAAAATGCCAGGAATACCTCGTCTCGATTAAAGGTCCTTTAACTACTCCAATTGGGGGTGGCATGAGATCTTTGAATGTCGCTTTAAGACAATTACTGGATTTGTACGTTTGCCTTAGACCGGTCAGATGGTTTAAAGGAGTGCCATCTCCTGTAAGGTCGCCAGAAAAAGTAGACATGGTCATTTTTAGAGAAAACACCGAAGATATCTATGCGGGTATTGAATTTGAAGAAGGCTCTGAAGCCAATAAGAGTTTTCTATCACTCTTTAAAAAAGCTTTTCCTGATGAATATTCGAAAATAAGATTCCCTAGAACCTCAGGTATTGGCATTAAGACGGTTTCAATAGAAGGATCTGAGAGGTTACTGCGAGCCGCTTTTGAATACGCCATAAAGAATAATCGAAAATCAGTAACCTTTGTGCACAAAGGTAACATCATGAAATACACAGAAGGCGCTTTTAGAAACTGGGGCTATGCCCTGGCTGAAAGAGAATTTGGAGATCACGTTTACACCTGGGACCAATGGGAAAAAACAAAATCAGAACAGGGTGAAGAAGCCGCTAATGACGAACAAACTAAAGCCATTAATAACGGTGCAATACTGGTCAAAGATGCTATTGCTGACATTACCTTACAACAAGTTCTTACAAGACCCTCGGAATTTGATGTTATTGCTACAATGAATTTGAACGGAGATTATTTATCTGATGCTTTAGCAGCGCAGGTTGGAGGTATAGGGATAGCCCCAGGGGGTAACATTAATTATACAACTGGGCATGCTGTTTTTGAGGCAACTCATGGCACTGCACCTAAATACACTGACCTAGATAAGGTTAATCCTGGTTCTGTTATTCTGTCAGGAGAAATGATGTTACGCTATCTTGGCTGGAATGAGGCAGCCGATCTCATTATTAAAGCTATGGACGCATCCATTCAGAATCAAACCGTTACTTATGATTTTGCAAGATTAATGGACAATGTTGAACCTATTAAATGCAGTGAATTTGGCGATTCACTTATAGATAATATGAGCTAATCTAAATGGCTATCTGCTTCGAATAGCTAAATCATCCATCAAACAAAGAGAAATTAATTATGAAAAAAATAAACATTGTCATCAGTATTTTAATTCTATTGCAAAGCAATTATCTTCTTGCAGAATCTTGTGAACAGACTATAGAAGGCAATGATATGCTTCAGTTTAACCTTAAAGAGATGTCCATTAGCTCAAATTGCTCTGAAGTGACTGTCATTTTAAATCACACCGGTCAATTGCCAGCTAATATTATGGGTCATAACTGGGTTTTAACTAACACCAATGATTTTATGGCTGTTGCACAAGCTGGAGGTGCTGCTGGACCGGATGCCGGGTATATTCCTCAAGGCGATTCTCGAGTGATCGCAGCCTCCTCTATGATTGGAGGCGGTGAAACAACCTCAGTAACTTTTTCCACCAACAATCTTGATGCTTCTGGAGACTATACCTTTTTCTGCTCTTTTCCAGGGCATTACGCAATTATGAAGGGCAACTTTAAAATTATAGACTGATCTTTAGATCGCCCTTAGCAAGGGCAAGAGGTCCCGTTCTAGCTACTGCAACCAAGGTGCTCATTCCTAAAAGGGCCTCTAATAACTTATCGTTTTGACTGCTATCTGCCATAACCTCTATGATTAGAAGATCATCCTTGTCATCAATAATTGTTGCCGAGTAATCATAAAGCACCGTTTTAATAGCATCTTCCTTATCATCATTGATCTTTAATTTAACCATCATTAGTTCCCGTTCTATATGATCATGTTGGGTAATATTTAAGACGTCTACAACATCAATGAGTTTATAGAGCTGCTTAGTAATTTGCCCGATCACCTCATCGGAGCCTTGTGTCACTAGCGTTAATCTTGATATGGATGGATTATCTGTCGGTGCCACACTCAATGAATCAATATTGTAGCCTCGGGTAGAGAACATAGAAGCAACCCGGGTCAATGCACCCGATTCATTTTGCAGTAATATTGCTATTGTGTGCTTCATCTAACTTTAATTATTTAATAATACAGTGAAGCGATTGTACATGGTTCCTCCAACAAATGAAGTTAGTAATCGGTATTACTTTTCAATCTGGTTTATAGTAAGGTGTTTCCCTCAAGATTGAGAGAGATTGCATTAATAGACAGAATAGCTAATAAAATGACAAAAAAACAAACAATGACAGGCTCAGAAATCATCGTTGAAGTCCTTGCTGAACAGGGAGTTGAAACTATTTTTGGCTATAGTGGCGGAGCTATCCTGCCAACTTATGATGCCGTCTTTCAATACAATGAGAATCACAACAATGCCATGCCATTAATTGTTCCTGCCAATGAACAAGGAGCAGGGTTTATGGCCTCAGGCTATTCTAGAGCCACTGGCAAGCCTGGTATTATCATGGTGACT
>CAZLQT010000057.1:0-7249 GCA_964561815.1 uncultured Woeseia sp. | reverse complement strand
TCTGCAAATTATTCGAAAGAGATTAATGCTGAAATGACAAGGTTCACAAGAATAGATTATCTCTATACAGGAAAAATGTATGCATCCAATGCAATGCTTTCTCATACTGGTTCTGGACAAAAATTCAATTTAAGGACCGGTATTGAAACAGGTAATATCAGGGTAGAAGCTTATTGCACGAACTGCTTGGATGACGATCAGCCTAAAGGACTCCAACAGATGTATGACTTATCTGGGATTACGGGAGGTTTTGGTGATGGCGCTACTACTGCTGCCGGACCTAGAATACTCTCAGTTTCTTTAGCTGATAAACGAGTGATAGGAGTTAGAGCCACGTATAAGTTCTAACTAAAACCCCATAGAAAAAGGTCAGGGATATCCTCCAAATATCGCCTGGCCTTTTTTTAGTTACCTACAGCAAAGATACCGAGAACTTGAGTATCAAACGAAACGAGTCCATTGTCTAAATTAACTCTTATATTTTGCCCTCCAGGGACTTTGAAAACTGGCTCATATTCCTCAGATAAGTCGTTATAAATATAAGCTTGTATTCGATTAGGATCAGTTACTTTATCTGGATCGATTGGGATAGTAATTGTTGCTGGTGAGTTAAATAATGTTCTATAAGGCCCAATATAAACTGATTCTGAAATAGCGTTACCCAATTTTGGCATTTCTTTATCTGGTTTGCTTTTACTTTGAGTACCGATGATTGCATTGAAATCAAACCAGGCACTAATTAAATGATCATCATAATTTCCAAATTCATTAAAAGGCCTTACGGCACTTTCACCTATGTTGGGATCTCTTGAGTTTTGATGCCTATAGCTAGTTTGGTAACTATAAGATTCAGGCTCTCCAGGATGAGCGTCCTTTCTTACGAAAAGCTTTACTCCTTTGAGCTTCCCTTCTGTTACCTCAATAGTTCCACCCTCAAGATAAGAGACAGGACCTCGAGCTAAAATTTCAATACCCAAATCAGGAAGCACTCCAAATTGCTCAATGCCACCTCTGATTCGATGCGCATAACCAATATTAAATTCTTCTCTAACTTCATCAAATGTTTCCATCAATGTGATCTTTGTATAACCTTCTGGGCAGTCCAGCCCACGATCAAGTAATTGCGTTAATGAACCATCAGCGTTGTAGATCTCACACCAAGAAATATCAAAAATTCCTTCGTTCATTTCCTCAATGGTGTTGAGCGGGAGATTATTTAGTTCTCTAATTTTTAAAGAAGTATCTTGACCGTTGTAGTACCAGTGCGAGGGAACAATAATAATATTTTTTCGCTCTTCAATTCTGATCGCTTGCTCGATTTGATCTCGAATGGTTTCAAAACGAAGTTCATCATCCGGGTGTCCAAAAATAGGGCTGGGGAATCTTGAATAGCCATAGAGACTATTGGTTCGACTGTCACGTCCTCCGAATCCATCCAGTCGATTAAAGTTGATGTTCCAGCGCCCCCCATTCTCTTGACTATAATACGCCTCTACATATCGCTTAAAACTAAGGTAATTATTAAAGGCATTTTCATGATAAACCTCTTTAATCCATGGATGTGGAGCACCCAGAGGTCCTTCTGGGTTTCTCCCAGGCCAAGGTAAGCCATAGGTTGCGTAAATGAGAGAGATCTCTTCATCGTCGGAGAATTCTTCCAAGTATCTCTCCATATTATGGATCAGCATTAAGTTGTATTCCGGGGTTCTGCCAACTTGTCGAATTTGTTTAAGATCCACACGATTTGCTAATCCAGAGTTACAAAGCTTGTAAGCAACTTTATTTCTGGTCATGAAATGGTTTGCGTAGAAATTATGATCCGTTGTTTCGCGGGTCAGCAGCATGTGTTGAAAACCGCCCCATCTTGCCATTGCCCAAGCCACATCATCATGTCTTGCGGAATACCCGGAATTTTTCTCATACATACCAAATCTGATTTTTACGTCATTGCCAAAATACTCCTTCATGAAGTCGGTTAGATAGACTTCCATATAATCAGTCATCGGGTGCATTCCTGTGGATTCCTTTTCAGCCCCTAAGAGCTTATTAATCCTTCGATAGAAAGCCACATCTTGTTCTCTAACGTCCTGTATGCCATTGGGCGCAAGAATTTTAAAATAATTAGGTAGTGGGTCAACCCCGTTTCTGGGGTCAACAGTTAAGATATTTCTTCTGCCGTAACCATCACCTGAACCGGTTAATTTTATTTTTTCATACTGATCTGCTGTTTCTTTAGAAAGCCTGACCGATTCATCTAAAACATTGATATAGAGATTGGCATCTTCATCGAAACGATACATTCCATAACTGTCATAATAATCTTCAAACCCTTCGGTTAAAAAAGAGCTTACATGCGGGTAGCTTCCCATCGAAGAACGGTAGGGGTAATCACCCACAAAATTTTCTGTGCAGACCTGATCTGCACTAGCTGCTTGTATCCCAATACGGCTTCTTTGAGCAATGCCCTGATAATAACTGTCTGAAAACCCTTCAGGTTGACCCCAATCAGTAACGATTACTGCCACCTTGTCAGTATTGATGACCCTGAAGCTAAAGAGTGTTATTAGCCATATGCCGGCAAACAAGAATGTAATTTTTAATGTCTTTTTCATTTTAATTTTCAACCTTTAATTATAAATTATGTGTTGTTTTTTGGAACCATTCCTTCGTGGTGATGAATAATTTTCCATCCCGTTCCATCTCTAGAAAAGATATCTGTAATTCTGACACGGCCAGAAATTGCATCGGGCTCTTCGTATTTGAAATTAAGGTAGTACAAAGCTATGGCTGAGTCTTCCCTGACGGTAATCAGTGGTTTTTCTATATCGATAGACAGGGCCCCTCGAGAGTTTTTTTGTTCTTGGTCTTTTTTATGAAATTCTTCTAATTGCTCCTTACCCCTGATTAAATCGGGAGTAAAAACATCCCATACAGTGGCATTCTCGTGAAGAAAATCTTCAATTTTATTGGTTTCTCCTGCCTGAAAGGCATTGAAGATTGAATAAATAATGTGTTCAATTTCTTTATTGTCTGACATCTAATCTTTACTCATCAAAGATAAGCAGTTTATAATCTTTGATAGTTTTTTTCGACACTTCATATCATAGGGGGATAACATGAGTCAGTCATATGTGAGTTTAAATATTTTACCCAAAGGTAAATATAGAATTGATTTGGTTGAGGGGGTTACTAAAACTAATTTTTTCTCACTCTGTTATGGCGCCTTAACTACCATTGGCTTGTTAACTTTTATCTCTTACGCGACCACTTATGTGCTTATTGAAAATCTTGAGTATCAACGTGAATCAATAGGGACAATTGTAGGCGATCTTCAGGTTGTTGCAGAAATAGCATTATTAATGGTGTTTCTTCCAGTCGGACTGATAGCCGACAAGATAGGTAGGCGACAAGTCTATTCTTTTGGTATGGCTGCAATGGGGCTGTCTTATTTTCTTTACCCCCTAGCAACTGGGATTGGCGAATTAACTGTCTATAGAGTCATTTATGCCATTGGTATGGGTGCGGCCACAGGAATGCTGGGAACCGTAAACGCAGACTACCCTCAGGATCGAACGCGAGGCAAGATGCTAGCTGTCACAGGCATACTCAATGCCACGGGAGTGATTCTTGTTTCTTTGGTTTTTGCTCGTTTGCCAGAAAACTTTGCACAGATGGGCTACGACCAAATTACAGCTGGGAAATATGCAATGTGGGTAGTTGCGGGCATGTGTCTAACCACGGCCATTGTTGTCGCCTTTGGCTTGCAAAAAGGCACCCCTACAGAAGAACAGAAAAAAATCCCTTATTTAACACAGGTAAAATCCGGTTGGGAAGAGAGCAGAAATCCTAGGATATTATTAGCCTATGCTGCTGCTTTTGTAGCAAGAAGTGATTTGGTTATTCTTGGGACTTTCTTAGTCCTTTGGGGAGTTGCGGCTGGGACTGATATGGGCATGACAACTTCTGAAGCCACAAAGGCGGCGAGACTAATATTTGTCACAGCCTCCACATCTGCTCTTATCGCTTCTCCAATCATCGGTTATTTAATTGATAAAGTTGATCGCATCATTGCTGTAAGTGTTTGCATGGCTTTAGCAGCAGCAGGTTATCTGTCAATGTTCTTTGTTGGTAATGTGCTTGATCCAACTTATAGACCGCTCTTTATGCTGCTTGGTGTTGGCCAACAATGCGCTTTTTTTGCTGCAACCACACTATTGGGTCAGGAAGCACCCCCAATGAAACGGGGAGCTATCGTTGCAGTATTTAATCTCGCTGGAGCCTTTGGAATTTTAATTTCAACGGGGATTGGAGGTAGGATCTTTGATGCTATTGATCCTTCTGCGCCGTTTATATTTATTGGTGTTTGTAATATCTTCGTTGGCTTGTTTGCTATCTATGTTAACAAGGTAGCGCCAACGCCAAAGGAAACGAGCGAAGCTTAGTCAGCGGCAGGGTAGAACCAATCGGGTCCGACACATTCGTCTGTTAATTCAATAGAATAATTCTTCTTTGAATTTGGAAAATCTTCGTTTAAATCCGCGCCTGCAAAATCATTTCTAGATGACACTGTGCAGTTGATTCCGTCTCCATCGCTATCTAGCCAAGCATAAACTAGCAATCCAGTGTTTCCTTCTGAGGAATATAGGAAACTATGTTCAAAATTAGGTGATTGAGTTGTAAATGATTCTATTTCATACAACGGGTGTTGCTGAAAACCAATCCCAGATTGAGCGTGGAAAATAGATACGTGAAAAGTTTTTCCTTCAAAGTTTTCGCTGGTCACAATTGTGCCTGCGATTGACATTTCTTCTCCCGTGGTTTCTGGTTCAGAGCAAGCAGAAATGAAACCAATGGCTGAGGCCACTATCACCCAGTGGATGGTTGTCTTAATATTTCTTTTCATAAACAAGCATTGTAATAAATAAAGATAAAGGTGGGTAAAAAATGTTTATAATTTAATTATGTCATGGGCTTATAAAAAAAGAACTTTTTTATCTATATTTTCATTGTTGTGTCTTTGTATTATTCAGTCGTGCTCTGTTTTAGACAATGAATTTTCTTTTGCTGATCCCCGGTACGACATAAAAACAGCTGAATTTTCTTTAGAGTTTAAAAAATTAAATAAACAATTACCCGTGAGAGTTTCTTATCCTGTTGGCCAGACCAGGTTTCCTGTTATTGTTTTTTCTCATGGCAATGGATCAAAGGGAGACATGTACAAAGGTTTCACTGATTATTGGGCCAGTCATGGTTATGTTGTTATTCAGCCGACTCATGTTGATTCAACCTCGCTGGGGTTTGTTACAAAACGCGATAATATGAGAGAAATGTATCAGCAAATGCTGTTTGTGACAGATAGCCGCAGACAAGACATGAGTTTTATTGTTGATTCTCTCGAAACCATTGAGCGTCTGGTTCCAGATTTAGAGAATAAGCTCGATACCACCAAACTGGTTGCAGCTGGGCATTCAATGGGGGCAGCAACGGCTATGATTGTTGCAGGGATGACACTGGTCAACCCTATGGATGGCTATGAAGAAACTTCCGATGAGACTCGATTTAAAGTCTTACTGATGATTAGTGATCCAAGCACAATGGCGCTAATGCCTCCAGACCCTTGGAAAGGAGTAAAAGTACCCACATTGATTTCAACAGGGACTAAGGATTTTAGCGATGTGGGTTCGGGTCGGATTAACGCACCCTTCAAGTATGAGGTACCCAAGTCGATGACCCGATCTTTTGCACCACATCACTACGTTTTAATCGAGGGGGCTGATCACTATTTAGGGGGTCTTATTTGTCGAACTGATGTGCCAGGCCCGCCTCAATATGAAGAACTCGAGATTGCAGCTTCTGCTAGCACCACGTTCTTAAATGCTTACGTAAAAAATGATATTAATGCATGGCGAAGCATAAGGTTTGGTGATTTATCTGAGGCAACTGATGGCAAGGCATCTATTGCTCTTAAGTGATTAGAAGATCTTTGGTAATAATCTGTACTTTACCTTTTTCAAATAATCTTCGTAACCCTCTAGTTCACTAGCTAATGTCCGTTCTTCAATGATCATTCTAGGTATGAACGCAGACATTAAAAGTAAAGTACCTAGCGTTGCCATAAAAAGACTGCCTAACCAAAGAGCCATTCCCGAGATGAAAAACATAAACCCCGTATACATCGGGTGCCTGATAAAGCTATAAAGCCCTGTATCCACGAGAACCTGATCTCTTTCATCTTGAATATTAACAACTGATTGGGCAAATTCATTTTGAATCATCGAGAATAATATAATGACATAACCAAGAGTGAAGATAGCTAAACCAAGTAAATGATTGCCTTCTTTTGGTGCTTCAAAAATATTCAGATAGAAGACATCAACAGCAATCATATTTAGCGCCAGAGCTATGCCAATAATAATTATTGCAGTGGCCATTTTGTCGTTTTTTGGTTGGTTTTTAAAATTAGACTCCAATCTTGCTTCCATGCTTTCTGGATAGTAGGCGCATATCCAAAACGAGGTAATAAGATTTAAGAGGAAATAAAACACCAGCCAAATAAAAGCATCGGGCCAATACCAATTAGGGGCTGGTAATAATAGAAACAGTCCAAACAAGGTTACCTGAAAAATAATGCCTATAAATGTTTTCAGATAGAGCATTGCTATTCTGTAATGTTAGCGTCAATTAAAACCGCTATGAATAAAGCAGGCTCTGAACCATTATTAATCCATGCATGATTGGTGCCTCTTTGTACAACAACATCGAAAGGTTTTAATTGAACTTCATCGTCATCCAAGAGGAGGGTCACATTACCTTCTAAGAGAATGATGTAATCGATGGTTTTTGTTTTATGCATTGTGGGGTCCCTGGTCGTGTCAACTCTTTCATGCTCAGCGCCAATTCTCTTAAATCCTTGGGCTGCAAGTTCCTCTAGAACATCTAGAGGAACACCCTCAGGCCTAGGATTAATTTTGAAGTATCTAAATTTTGATCCGCCAGGTGAGGGAGAGAGGATTATTTCTGTATCGGTTTTATCGATAGTATCTGTGCTATCGATAGGATTTCCATCTGTATTCCATATCTCAAATAAGCCTCCAACATCTTCACCAACTGATCTTAGTGGCGGCCCATCAATCTTAATGACTGATTTACCCTCCTTATTATGTCCGGTAATTATTCTTCGCATTTCTTTCTCCTTTTGGCGCGCCCGGAGAGATTCGAACTCCCGACCTTGTGGTTCGTAGCCACACGC
>CAZLQT010000056.1:0-7522 GCA_964561815.1 uncultured Woeseia sp. | reverse complement strand
GCTCTTATTGCAACAATTAAAGATTCTATTGGTGAATCTGTTTTTGAAAAAATTACAGTGGCTGTTGTGGATAAGATGGTAAAAGCAATTAAATCAGATTTAAGTGCTTTTGGTGTTGAGTTTGATCATTGGTTCTCAGAAAAAACTATGATCAAAAATTCTAAAATTGATTTGGCCTTAAAAGAATTAAAATCAAAAAACGCTTTGTTTGACAAAGATGGTGCCAGCTGGTTAAAAACTACTGATTATGGTGATGACAAAGACAGGGTTGTCTTAAGAGATGACGGAAGAAGCACTTATTTTGCTTCTGATATTGCTTACCATACTGATAAAAAAGAGAGAAACTTTGACAAACTAATAAATATTCTTGGATCAGATCATCATGGCTATATAAACAGACTGAAAGGTGGCCTTGCTTCTATGGGTTTTAATCCTGAGGATCTAGAGATAGTTTTAATGCAATTCGTAACACTTTATAGAGGAAAAAAGAAGATTCAAATGTCTACAAGATCTGGGGAATTCATTCCAATGAAAGAACTCTATGAGGAAGTGGGTATTGATGCAGCAAGATTTATATATGTGAGTAGATCCTATGACCAACACCTAGATTTTGATCTCGAACTAGCAAAAGAACAAAGCAACCTAAACCCTGTTTATTATATTCAATATGCCCATGCAAGAATCTCTAGTGTGATGAAAGAAATAGAAAAAAAGGGGTACAAAAATGATCAAGACTTAGGTATAAAAAATATCGGATCCCTTGATAGTAAGCATGAGTCTGAGCTTATATCCATGCTTCAAAAATATCCTGATATTATAAAAACAGCGGCAGAGCAAAGAGCTGTTAATAAACTTTCTAACTACTTAAAAGATGTTGCTCAATTGTTTCATTCTTATTATGGAAAACAGAAATTTGTAATTGATGAGAGTGAGACACGAAACGCTAGGGTTATTTTGTTGCGTTGTGTTTCAATTGTTATCAAGGACGGTTTGAGTCTTCTTGGGGTCTCAGCTCCCTCTAAAATGTAATCGTTTATTTTTTCTTTTTGTATTCAATCCCTAGTGACTGAAGCTTTCTATAAAGGTTTGTCCTCTCCATTTCTACTCGACGAGATAACTCGCTGATTTTTCCTCCCACTAACTCTAACTGCCTCACTAGAAAGGCTTTTTCAAACTGTTTTCTAGCTTCTTTCATGCTGAGGGTCATAATATTGCTTTCTATTAGTAAATTTCCCTTCGGGCCTTGTAGCGTGAGTGTTTCCTCTATTTCTTCCACATTTATAATCTCTTTGTCTTTTCTGGCCAATAAAGCATGAACCATATCGATGAGCTGTTTTAGATTTCCCGGCCAAGGGTACTTTGTGAGCATATTTTGAGCTGCCAAACTAAATCTTCTGTAGGCTAGATCTTCTTTTTTATTGAAAAACTCAACACAAAGATCAAGTAATTCGGGTACATCGTGGAGGTACCTTCTTAATGAGGGTATATTGACAGACTGAGATTGCATAAAAGAGAACCTGCTCATCATTTCTTCGTCATTTAGGCTTAGATAAAAACTTAAGCCATTATTTCTATTGTTTTTAATGGCTTTTATTGCTTCATCTTGAAAAACAGCGTCTAACAAATGAATCCCCTCAATAAATATTTCAGCTTCCTTTAACTTATTAAGACTAGCATCAAGCTCGTCAAAGAAATTACTGGGTTCTTTGTGGTCTACAGCAAGCAAGTTTAGTTGCATAACATAAAAGTTTGTATAGTTTTTATGTTTTTTGAAGTGTAAGTATTTAGCCCAACCTTCTTTTTCTGTGCCGTCTTCCCCTAATAAGAAGACCATTGTTTGGTTTATTTCTTCAGTAATAGTTGCTTTGAAAATATCAGAGAATTTTTTGCTGTTTTTGATTATATAAGTAAGTATATCCTCTTCTTGTTCTTGGGCTTTTTCTGAAAAAACAGAATCGATTGTATTAAATAATTTCTCTATAGAGATTGGTTTTTCTATAAAGTCTGTCGCTCCGAGCTTTGTTGCCTCTATTGCTGTTTCTATGGTTGCGTGTCCTGATATCATGATTACTGGAAAGGTTTTTGTTTGATCTGATGACCATTCTTTTAATAACTCTATACCGTCCTGGTCTGGCATCCAAATATCGAGAAATACTAAGTCTGGACTATGCTCTACAAGAAGTCTCTTCGCTTCTTCTGCTGATCCTGCTGTTAAAGTTTTATAGCCTTCTTCTATTAGTATTTCTTTAATAATGTTTCTGATTTCAGGCTCATCATCAACAACCATGATTAATTTTTGTTTTGTGTTCATCTATAAGTTTGTATTTAGGGGTTGGTTTACAGGAAGCGAGATTATTACGCTTGCTCCTTTTGGTTTATTCTTAATTGCAATATGGCCCTGGTGCTCATCAACAATATTCTTCACTATAGCTAGACCTAACCCTTTTCCTTTTGGTTTTGTTGATACATAAGGCTCAAATGCTTTGCTGAGAGTTTCTTTGCTAAAACCAATACCGTTATCTTCTATTGACAGTTCTAAGAAGGCTGTCTTGCTGATTTGAACATCTCTTGTAGCGACAGTTATTCTAGGTTTTTCAATATTACTCAAAGCATCGATTGAGTTTTTTAATAAATTATTAAGAATTTGTCTAAGCTTTCTTTCATCTCCATGAATAAAAGCCCTGTCAGAATATTTTGAAGAGAACTTTATAATCTTGTGATCTTTTGAATATAACCCTATAGCTTCGTCAATTATTTTAGGCATGTTTATGCTTTCTGTTTTTAATTTCGGCTGTTCTGCAAATTTTCCAAACGCGTTGACCATTTCTCTTAAAACTTCTACTTGGTTTACTATTGTGTCTGTGGAGGTAGTAATAAACTTTAGGTCCTCGCCTTTAGAGGTTGAGAATCTTTTTTTAATTCTTTCTGCTGATAATTGAATTGGTGTTAATGGGTTATTTATCTCGTGAGCCATTCTTCTAGCAACATCGCTCCATGCCGCCTCTTTTTGTGCCTGCATAAACGAATTAACAAGTGTTGTGATTTCGTCTGAAGAATTATTGTTATCAGCAAATCTTGGGCTTTTAATCATAGATTCAGCTTCCTTCTCAAGAGATTCAATAGGCTTAACAAGCCTATCTGCAAACTCAATAGACCCATAAATTGCTAACAACAAAGCTAAAAGCACAACAATGGCTAAGGTTAGAATATAACTATATTGTATTGGATCCTTCATAAAGCTTAATCTGCCATATCGAGCATATGTTTCCTCTACTGAGTCAGCCATCATGCTTAATTTTGGATCAACACTGAAAAAAGCCTGTAAATAAAGCGGTTTCTGGTTTGATGAAAAACTCAGAACAGGAACCAATACTCGAATTAGATAAGAACCATCTGGGCTTGAATCCAGGCTTGTCCAAGATTGTTTTAGGTTTGCTTGCTCAATCTCTAGAAGTGTTGGAATTCTTGTGCTAACCCTGCTGATTTGGTCTGACCCAAAAGCCAGGACCTGTATATCGGAGTCTAATATGACTAATTGCTCTGCCTTAGATTTTTGGACTAAATCCCTTAGTTGGAGATCAATGTTTTCAATTCCTTGGAGTTGAAGAGCGATGTTTGTGGTTTCAAACAACCCTTGTTGTATTTTTTCATCAAGGGCTGATCTACCAAGCATTAATGCATTGTTTAACCCTTGTTCGACATCAGCGTCCGACCAAACACTGATTCCTTTATTCATAAAGTTTATCGCGAAAAAGAAGAGCACCACCGCAGGAATAACCGCTAGCCCACTAAAAGCTAATGACATTCTTAACCTTAGTTTTGCTCCTAGTTTATTTTTTTTATAATCATTTAAAAGGTTCTTAGCGCTTAAGGCCACAATAATAAGAAAAACCAAAAAAGAGAGTATGTTCACGGCCAAAAGAGATGATTGCATTCTGTTTAATTCATTAGGGTTGTCTGCTGCAAACATTAACGCTAGAAGAGAGCCCACACTTAAGAATATAAGAGAAAATATTATCCTTTTTGTTGTTTTAGCTTTTATCTGAACAGTTGCCATTGTATTTGCTCCAAATCTGAGTCAAGACTTTCTCTCCAAAATGAGATTGTTTTCATCCACTGAGACATTCCTTGTGCCCTAAGCCTAGAATCTAAAATCACAGTGTAATTAGCATCAAGGTCTAATAAAGAATCGTCAACAAGTGGCAACCTTTTTATTGTGCTTAAATAATCGCTCACCTCTTGTATCGTGGCCATAGATGCCTGTCTACCAGTGTTCTTGTTTGAAACTGTGTAACGACGAGTAAAAGCGTTAAACTCTATTGAATAGACTTGGGTTAACTCTCCAATATCTCTGTCTAAACGCCAGTTTCTTATATCCACAATATTAAGACTAAGCTCTAAATTAAAAACAATGCCTGATTCAAGTGCTTTTATTTGTTCGTTTTCGAAGTTAATTGGTATGTCTATGTCGCTATAATAAACCCCGTTATCTATATAAGATGAACCGCTTCCTTCTGCCTTTAGGAGAATGCCGTTTGTTAGAGCTAAGAAAGCTATACTGACATGAAAAACTTTTCTAAAACCAAGCATTCCTTAATGAAACCTTTTATCTTTTAAATTATTTCCTCTTGCAAAATCTGAGGCGTCCATAGATTCTTTTCCGGCAGGTTGGATTTTTTTTACTAGCAGGTTTCCATCGCCGGTTGAAACCAACACACCATGCTCATTATGCTCTATCACTGAACCTGGTTTGTTATAGTTGTTAGTGTCAAAGGACAAATCTGTGTCCCAAATCCTAAGGTATTGTTCCCCAAGATGAGTGAACGCTATTGGCCAAGGATTATAAGCCTTAACTTTTCTATCTATAGATTCTGCTGTGTCTTCCCAGGTAACTCTGCCATCAGATTTTTGTATCTTTTTTGAAAAAGTTGCGTTGTCATGATCTTGTTCCTGGGCTTGTATTTTACCGGACAGTATTTGTTCTAGAGATTGTTTTATAATTTTCCCAGCTAAGTTTGATAATTTTTCAGAAAGACTTGTCGAGGTATCGTTTTTGTCGATCTTTATTTTCTCTGACAAAAAAACAGGTCCTTCATCAATTTTTTTTGTCATCCTCATAATAGATATACCTGTAATTTTATCACCATTAAGGATTGCAGATTGTATTGGCGAGGCTCCTCTCCACGCAGGCAAGAGTGAAGGATGAACATTTAAAACCTCTGAACTAAAAAGCTCGAAGAACCAATTAGGAATTAGTTTACCGTATGCTGCTGATAAAAAAACATCGGGTGATAAAGAGCTAAATATTTTTTTAGTTTGCTCATCATCAAAATTTTCAACGGTTATTGTCTCAAGCTCTAGTTTTTCAGCTAGCTCCATTGTTGGATTAGGCATTTTTCTTAAACCTCTTCCTTGTTTTTTAGGGGGCTGGGTCAAAACTATCGTTGACTGAAAACCTAGATCAACAGTCGCTTTCAAAATTGGCAAAGAAAACAAGGAAGAGCCTGCAAATACTATGGTTTTATCTGAAATCATTAATTAAACCTAACTCAAACTATACTTACACTGGTCCCCTGAGGTTCTTGGGAAGACAGCTTTTTCTGTTTAGCTATCTTTTTTCTAAGTCTTTGGAGTTTTACATTTGGAACATAGTCAATAAAGAGCTTTCCATCCAAGTGATCGATCTCATGTTGGATACAGATCGATAATAAATCATCTGCCTCCATCCTGATTTCTGAGCCATCGATATTTTGTGCAAATAACTCTATTTGTTTGTATCTTTGGACAGTAGTCCTTATTTCTGGAACAGATAGACAGCCTTCACTACTGTCAACATTTCCTAATACTTTTTCAAGTCTGGGGTTTACAAAAACCATTGGCTCATCTCTTTTTTCACTAACATCAAGAACGATCATTCTGATTGTTTTGTTAACTTGTGGCGCCGCGAGGCCTATACCGTTGGATTGGTACATAATTTTTAACATTTCTTTCGACAAAAGCTTTAATTCTTTGTCAAAATTTTCTACAGGCTCAGAAACTCTCCTTAACCTCTCGTCTGGAAACTGTAGCAACTCCATATCTTTTAGCATACCTGCTGTCATTCCCTTAATCAGCCATAAAAATTGTGGAGAAATATAATATCACGATGTTGTTGTTTTTTTCCAAAACATCTGCTTTCCCTAAAAAATCATCCTAAAAAAAGAGTTTGACCTTGTTCGGTTTTTGATACATGCTCAACCTATAAAATATATCTTCTATCAAATGAATCAAAACCTAAAAGAAGACTTCCTAGACATACTGCTTTATCTTTTCGAGTACTATTCTGAAGACCCAGATAGAGAATCTGGAAGTAATTTTGAAATAAGAAAGCATCTCTTAGGTGCAGGCTTTGAAGAAAAAGCCATTGATCATGCTATGGACTGGGTAGAAATTTTCAAGGATTCCTCAAATAAATCAAAAATTGTTAGTCCTGACAAACTTTCAACAAGGATCTTTGCTGCTGAAGAAAAGGCTCTTTTAGACGAAGAATGTCAAAACTATATTACAAGATTAGAAAAATTCGGTTTATTAACCCCTCAAAAAAGAGAGCTTTTAATCGATAAGCTAACCTCAATTGGTTTTGAGCCAATGGATATAGAAGTGGTAAAAGCACTTAGCATTCTAATGCTGTTTCAAGAACCATCTATCGAGGTAAGACTTCATTCATATGGTGGAGAAGACTCAATAGATAAGCCAAAAACATTGAATTAATCAATCTTTTGTATTTATAATCACTGCCTCTGGGTATGGTTGCCCTAATAAGAAACTGTAATTATGAGCAAACTTGTAATAGTTGAATCGCCTGCGAAGGCAAAAACAATAGAAAAATATTTGGGTGCTGAATACCAAGTACTTCCGACTATTGGGCATATCAGAGAGCTTCCAAAGAAAAACGCTATAGACCCTGAAAACAATTATTCAATGAGTTACATTATCAGCCCAGGGAAAGAAGATGCGGTGAAGAAGATAAAATCTTCAGCAAAAAACTGTGATGAAGTCATTCTAGCAACAGACCCTGACAGGGAAGGAGAAGCGATAGCTTGGCATGTAGCAGATATACTTACTCCCAAAAATAAAACTACTGACAACAAAAAGAAAATTAGTCGTGCTATTTTTTATGAAATTAGCAAAAAAGCAGTAAACGAAGCCATAGCTAACCCTGGAGAGATAGCAATGGACTTAGTGCTGTCTCAAGAAACCAGGAGAGCTCTTGATAGGCATTTTGGCTTTACTCTATCGCCTCTTCTTTGGAGGTTGTTTCCAAGCAATAACCATTCTGCAGGCAGAGTTCAAAGTCCGGCGCTTAGAATGATCGTAGAAAGAGAACGCGAAATAGAGTCTTTTGTTCCTGAAGAATATTGGTCAATTTCAGCAGTGCTTAAATCTAAAAATGAGTTTGAAGCAAAGCTGTCAAAAATCGGTGACGAACCAGTAAAGAAATTCACCTTCAAATCTCAATCCATGGTTGATGAAAAAATTAATG
>CAZLQT010000055.1:0-7524 GCA_964561815.1 uncultured Woeseia sp. | reverse complement strand
TGTTATTAACATTGATAATCTTTTCCCATGTCATTTTTGCAAACTTATGCAATTTCTCATGATCACCTGCAGCATCCAACATTGGGTTTTCAGGAGGTCTTTTCGCTCCATTAGCTCTCAACTGAAGAAAAAATAGTAAATCTGGGCTTTCCAGTCTGCGACACAGAATTAAGGTAGAAAAAGTTGCCTCTTCATCATCGCAACCTTCATGAATTCCAAAAGATTCTGAATGATCTGTGATTGCAGCAAAGTCCAGAGGTGTTCGCAACTGCATTATTTCTCCTTCAACGTTTTCAAAGACCTCTCCCTTGGCTATTCGATACGATTGATCTAGAGAAAGACGATTACCAAAAATATACGAATCAAAGGACAAGGAGGAATGCACATGGAGATCTCCGAAATAGAGATTTTTGTTTTCATCTTCGGCTAAAACAGAAAATGAATTGGTAAACATTAGGAAAAATAAGAGGCTAATTAATCTCATTTATATAATCTACATCACAATCATTATGAAGTTTATTTATTTGTTAAGATTTGACTGCTTTGAATTGCTGATGAAAACCAAAGCTTAATGAAAAAATACTCACAATATGAATCAATGAAATGATCTTTTGAATGGTTGCCTGTCTGACCATCTCTTCATAGTCAAGTAAGGCATTACCGCCAAATAATTGATACATCACATAGGCAAATGTACTCAAAAGAAAGAACATAGTGATCCAAGAATAGCGATTATCAACAGGACTACGAACTAAGACAATCAAATAGAAAACTGCTGCGGGCACCATTAATCTGAAACCATTTAAGGCAAAAAAGACATGTTCCTTCCTGAATAAATCATGAGGCGTAAAGCCTACGCCTGCAAAAAATAATGCCCCAAATAATAGAAACAAAGAGCCGATACTGGCTAACTTGAAGTTAATGGCATCATCCTTGAATAAACTAGGGATGAAAAGAAAGGCAAAACCGCCAAATCCAAAAATCACCATGGATGAGTTAAAGAAGAAAGCAGAGATGGTGTTGTTTGCTCCTGAATGCGATCTGATCCCACCAAGATCGCTGAGAAAATTATGGGTAAAGGAATAGCCAATTTGCTCTGGATTATGAATGTTGCCACCAGGATAAAAAAAGATCGCTGCCAAAACTCCTAAGACAAATAAGACAGGAATATAGCGTATAACTTTTATAGCCCAAAGATTAGACATTGTTTAATTATTTTCTATTTGCTCAATTAATCGTGCGGCCCACTCGCCAATAATCGGGATAAATTCCATTTGAGATAAAAATAGAATCAAAATATATACCAGGATAGTGGCGCCTATTACTGACCCTAACCCAAATGATAATCCTCGAACTAGACTAAAGAAAATAGTCTTTGAAAGAGAGCTATTCATTCTAAAAAGATAGTGATCTTTTAGCTCCTTGATGGACTTTTCAAGTTGTTTAATTGATTCCGAATCCAAATTTAACATCTTTAATCTTTTGATTCGTTATAGCGATCAATTTGTTCAGTAGTGGCTTTCTCGCTACTTGCTTTAAAGTCACTCTGACTTGAGGCTACCCACTTATTGGAACTAACTCTTTGTGAATTTAAATCATTAAAATGTGGAAAAACATATCTTGCTATTAACTCATAAGATTTTAATTTTGCTTCAAACGGTGCCCAATTATGATCAGTAATAAGAAAACAACCAAAACCTCCCTGTGAAGCTTCCCACAAAGTTTGTATTTGGTTGATTACCACATCAGGTGTACCGACTGCTGCCATTCCGGTTTCTATAAGATGTGAAAGTGGGTCGCTCCTTCTGTCTTCTGGAACCATTGGCACTACAGCAACATCTTCAAAGTATTGTGTCCATTCTTCTAGTCCAAATTGAACATCTTTAACTGCTTGTTCATTTGTTTCTGCCACATGAACTAATCCAATCATTCTCCAACTACTGCGATGCATTTCATTTCCATATTTTTTTGCAACTTCCGAGGCTATATCCCAATTTGTTCCAGCTGTATTTAAAGCTGGTGCCGCAGTTGCGCTTAATGACATTAGGCCAGTACCGTATTTGCCAGCAGCAGTGGGGCCCGATGGGGAAACCATTGATGCCGTTACCACTTCAATTGGTTCGTTGGCGTAGGGTTTCATTTGTAGTCGTGCTTCATTTAACTCATACCAATCCGTTTTATTAGTAACTATTTCTCCATTAAATAATCTTAAAATATCGCCCAGAGCTTCCTCCATCATGTCTCTCTGTTTAGCGGTTTCAATGCCCATCATTTTTGCGTCAGAAACAAGCGCCCCTGGGCCGACACCTAGCATGGCTCTTCCTTGGGTCATGTTATGAAGTTGAATAAATCTATCAGCGAAAACCAAAGGATGATGATAAGGTAACGATGAAACCCCAGTCCCCAATTTAATTCGACGAGTGGAGTTATATGCGGCTAAGATCATTAATTCTGGTGATGCGAATAATTCCGTTCCTGCCGAATGATGTTCTCCGAACCAAGCTTCGTCATAACCTAAAGAATCCATATGCTCAACAAGCCTAATATCTCTTTCAATACAAAGACCAGGGTTCTCTTTTATAGAATGAATCGGTGGTATAAAGGCACCGAATTTTAGTGAGCTATCTCCTTCCATTAGCTAAGCATCAGTTATATCAAAAATCCTTATGGACGGACCTTCCTCACATAGCGAGCCTATTAGTTCGACTGTTCCATCCTCAGTCCTGAATGCGAGATACTTCTCATAATGCTCTTTTGATTCCCATTTTTCAGTAAGAACAAAGTTGTTTCTGTTTTCCACATTCAAGGTCAGATTAATTTCAATACATCCATCATAAGCTCTTGTAACTTTGAAGGCTTCTCTAGCAATTTCAGTAAAGTTTTCAACTTCTCCATCCTTTAGGACACCTTCCAATAAAACACTTGCTGTCATTTTGATTTCCTCTTTTTAATACATTTTGATAACAATCATAACATTTAGTTTTATAGTTTTTTTAAACTAAAAGAAAGGATTTTAGGATCAAATCCTAAAGCCTTTATAGTAAGATCAATCTTGGTATTTTTTAAAAAAAGGGGAATATTTTGTTGAAAATCATCTATAACGTTTTTTTTAGAGCTTTTTCCTTAACTGCTGTATCAGTTATCTTGTTTAGCTTGCTGACTCCAATCTCAGGAATTTCAGAAGTTCCAATTCTTCAGCCTGGTTCTCCTGGTGAGCCCACTAAGGTAATTGATTCAGAGACAGCAATCGCTATTGCTAACACATCTTATACAGCTGCTGATGTGGATTTCATGCAAGGTATGATCATTCATCATTATCAAGCTTTTCTAATGTCTGAGATGGCCTCATTAAGAACCAACAATCAAACCATTCTTGATTTAGCTGGACGCATAGATATTTCTCAACAGGATGAAATAAGTTTCATGGAAAACTGGCTGCTAGATATAAATCAAGCAGTCCCTGATCCATTAAAAAGCAATCACATGCATCATCATAAAATGATGGGTATGGCGACCCCGGAACAAATGCAGCAATTAAGCGAGTCAAATTCCACTGATTTTGATCGAATGTATTTAAATCTCATGATCAAACACCATGAAGGTGCTATTGATATGGTTGAAAGATTAAATGAATACCCCGGTTCAGCTTATGACCCTCAATTGTATGAATTTGTCTCTGATCTTTCGAATGATCAAGCTGTTGAAATAGAAAGGATGAATGGAATTTTGATCGATCTTTCTGATGATCCAAGAGCAAATCTAGCAGCGGGATTATTCGACGCTGAAATAGCAATATCAAATATGAAATTGATCGCCTCATTAAAAAAACCAGTTGGATTTTTTGATCCTGATAACCGACTCGAAAAAGGACTAAGCAATGAAGAAGAGGAGGATGAAGAGGAAGAAAGCTCGATAGAATCATCAGCCTCAAATCAGCGACGACCTATGTTGAGTTTTGATAACACCGATATGGCCTTTAGCAATGATCTTCTCATAGCTGGCAGTTATCATGGTTTTAATATCTATCGTCTGGGGGAAGACGGGTTACCAAATCATATTACTTCGGTGGTTTGCCCTGGAGGTCAGGGTGATGTATCAGTCGTGGGTAACTTATTAATCCTATCTGTTCAGGACACTAGAGGAAGACTAGATTGTGGGCTTGAGGGGGTAAGCCCTGAACCGAGTGAAGAACGATTTAGAGGTTTAAGGATTTTTGATATTTCTGACCCACTCATGCCAATCCAGGTCGGCGCAGTTCAAACGTGTCGAGGCTCACATACCCATTCCGTTGTTGATGGCCCCACGGCAGATGGAAAAATCATTGTCTACAATTCCGGAACATCAAGCATTCGTGATCAAGAAGAAATGAGTGACTGCTTTGAAGCTATTCCGGGAGATGATCGAACCGCTCTATTTAGAATCGATGTCATTGAGATCCCAATCAGTGATCCATCTCAATCAAAGATTGTTAACAGTCCTACAGTTTTTGCAGACCCAGAGACTGGCGTTATAGCAGGACTTTGGCGAGGTGGAGATCATGGAGATGAAACACAGGAAACTGAAATCACTGACCAGTGTCATGATATAACTGTATTCCCATCTGCAAAGCTTGCAGCTGGAGCCTGCTCAGGTAATGGAATCCTCTTTGATATCTCAAATCCGATTGAACCAAAAAGAATTGATGTTGTTACGGATATTGGATTCGCCTATTGGCACTCCGCAACTTTCAATAATGATGGAACAAAAATACTCTTCACTGACGAATGGGGCGGAGGCGGAAGACCGAGGTGTCGTGCTTGGGATCCATTAGACTGGGGAGCAAATGCAATCTATGACATAGAAAATGGAAAGTTAGAATTTCGAAGTCATTTCAAGATGCCAGCTCCACAGAAAGAAAGTGAAAATTGTGTTGCTCATAATGGATCCATTATCCCTGTTCCCGGAAGAGACATCTATGTTCAAGCATGGTACCAGGGAGGTATTTCAGTCATTGATTTTACTGACTCATCTAACCCTATTGAAATTGCTTATTTTGATCGAGGTCCTTATATAGAAGATGAATTGATACCTGGTGGCTTTTGGTCTGTGTATTACTATGAAGGAGCAATTTATGGAACAGAGATTCAAAGAGGGCTAGATGTTCTAAAATTAATGCCAAGTGATTACCTAACTGCAAATGAGATAAATGCTGCTAATGAAGCTTTTCCAGCAATTGGTTCAAAACGGTTGTTCAATCCTCAACAACAGATACCGATGACATGGCCAGCAAACAATAATGTAGCTCTGGCTTATATAGATCAGCTTAAAAGAAGCGGTGCTATAGAAGAAAAAACCGCTGTAGATATCATAGATAAGTTGAGTAGAGCCAAAATTGCTATGGAAAAAGGGGGAAGTAGAAGGCTCGCAAGACAGATCAATGGTTTTAAACTGCCCTCAGAAGAACAGGATGTGGATGAACTCTCAAAAGATCGACTAGAAAGATTGGGCACCATTCTAAAAATAATTTCTGAAGATTTAAAAAATTAAAAATCTTTTCCATTATCTATCTGTGTTCGAGATTTAATCTCGAACACAGACTTTAGGGGACTAGATCTTAAAATTGGAAATTAAACCTAATACCAATATTTCTTCCCGGTAAAGGAACCTGATCTTTTACAAAAGATGAATGATTTCTTGCAACTTCATCCAATAAATTTTTTGCGAAGACAGTAACAAACATTTCTTTTTCTCCGTAGAAAATTGGAATTCTTTGAGAGACTTTAAGATCAAGCATATTGTATGACTCCGTAGTCGTCTCATTTAATGCAAGCTTCGATTGTGACGTTACTTTCCTCATAATCAGTGAAGCACTCGTTCCTTCTTTTGAATAACCTAGAGAGAGAATGTGTCGTCTTGGATTGATCCTTGGCACATAAGTTCCATCCTTAAACTTTGCATTCACATAATCCATTCCATAGGAAAGTGTCATAGAGGCATTGTTCAGGTCTATAGATCTGCCAATCTCAAACTCATAGCCATTGAATTCTGCATCTTTTTGAAGATAGTTTGCCAATATTAGGCCACCGTGATCATCATGATCGCCATGCTCTTCATCATCATGGTCATCATCTTCATCGTGATGCATCTCATGCTCCTCTTCAGTTTCATCCTGCAAGTAGATGTAATCATCAACATCATTCCTAAAAATTGATGCGCTGGCAAAGAGTCCATTCTTTTCATACTTAAGATTAAAATCCAGATTATTAGATGTCTCAGTTTCCAAATCCGTATTGCCTACTTCAAAGCGTCCGGTCGATAAATGTTCACCGTTCATAAATAGCTCAACAGCTGATGGTGCTCTTTTGACTTGAGCTAGCCCGATACTAAAACTTGTATTTTCATTAATAAGTGAACCGAGGGAAAGAGCAATACTGGTATCGTTGTAATCAATATCATAAGACTCCAGCTCCTCTTCTTCATGATGACCCTCTTCTCCATCATGATCCTCATCTTCATCATGGTGTTCTTCTTCATGCTCATGACTGACTGTGCCTCTGCGATTAATACGATCATGTCTAACACCTAGATCAAAATCCAAGCCCATAAAACGAGTTCCCATATAGTAGCCAATCATCTTTTCATTTGATTCTGCTGGATTCATGAAAGCCTCTGCACCAAGAATAGAAACATCTTCATTCATATTCTGTAACACAAGTTTTTGCGATAAAGAATTATATTGCGCAAAATCCAAGATCAGGCCAAATTCATCGGCATCATTAGAAAACAATGTTGGTCCTTCATCATGGTCATCGTGTCCGCCTTCATGGTCTTCATCATGTTCATCCTCGTGATCTTCTTCAGCATGTTGCTCTGTTAATGAGTAGTCGGTGTTCCTGTAGTAATAATTAATACGATTTACAGGGCCATTACTAAGAAGATATGAGCCTTCTATATTGAAATTTTCAGAGTCAGTGGTAGAGAAGATCCTTTCTTCTTCGCCATGCTCATCATGCTCTTCTTCCTCATCGTGATCATCCTCATGCTCATCATGTCCACCGTGTCCTTCATGGCCTTCTCCATGAAAAGGAATTCCATACAAGCTTTCGCTATTTTGGAACGAGGCGCCAAAATGCCCCCAATCACCGGCGGTTGAAAGCCCAAATCGAAGGGTCTCAGACTCATAATCTGAATTTTCTAGATAACCCAGATCGTCATCATGTTCCTCGTGATCATCGTCATGATCTTCCTCATGTTCCTCCTCATGTTCTTCTTCAGAATGAAGAATTGCTCCTGTGGGAATATCGTAGTTATCGAAAGAGCCATCTTTATAAGCTAATGAGATGTTCAAGCCACCTAAATTATCCTTAAAGCTGAATTGACCGACTTCACCATCGTTTGCCGACTGCGTCTCTAAACCAAGTCGCAAGTCTCGTTCTGTGATATTTTCTTTCGCAATAGTGTTATCCACGATATTCACTATGCCTCCAATTGCTCCATTGGAATACATCAAAGATGAGGGCCCTCTGACGATCTCAATTTGTTTGA
>CAZLQT010000054.1:0-7685 GCA_964561815.1 uncultured Woeseia sp. | reverse complement strand
AAGGGAGTATACGTTAATAGCGTATCGAGGGTTCGAATCCCTCTCTCTCCGCCAGAACTATTCGTAAACGATTGATTTATATAATGAAGATAATCTTTCTAACTTTTATTATTTTTCTTTTCCCTGATTTTGTTCTCAGTGAACAAAAGAATCAGGTTGAGATATATATTGCTCAAGAGATTGTGACCCTAGAACAGAATTACCCTATTGCTACTGCTGTTGCAGTTGAAGATGGAAGAATTAAGGCTGTCGGAGAAGCAGATGAAATTGTAAAGCAATTTCCAAAGGCAGAAATTAACCAAGCTTACTCTGATGATATCTTGGTTCCTGGGTTGATTGAACATCACGTGCACCCAAACCTTGCAGCTATAACAATGCTCTCAGAGGTTATAGCTATTGAGGATTGGGACTTACCTCTCAATAGTTCAAAAGGGGTTAGAGATAGGGAGTCTTATCTTGAGCGGTTAGAGTTTGCAGCCCAAAATTCTGCTGATCTATCCAAGCCATTGGTTACATGGGGATTTCATCATTATTTCCATGGTGAGTTAACAAGACAAGATCTTGATCAAATTTCAAGTACTCGGCCTATCCTAGTCATCCATCGCTCATTTCATGAATTTATTTTGAATTCCTCTGCTCTTGATTTTTTTGGTATAACAAAAGAACTAGTCGATTCATTTGACGATGAGGCAAAAGAATACGCAAGTTTTGAAGAGGGGCACTTCTCTGAACAGGGGTTGGTGTCTGTTCTCCCTTACATTATGTCCTATCTATCAACTCCTGAGCGTTTAATCAAAGGTTTACAAATTACTGAAACCTATCTTCATCAAAACGGCATTACACTCATTGGTAATCCAGGCGCCTATTCCGTGAAAGCTGTTCAGGACGCAAAAAATCTCGTCTTTGGCGATAAAGACACCCCATTTAGGTCCATCTATATTCCAAGCGGACTTTTTATTTCAGAGGCATATGAAGTTGATGAGTTGGTTGAAAGATCGAAAGAGTATCTTTCGTGGGGCCAAGGCAAGGTTGAATTTTTACCCCAACACATCAAGCTATTTACGGACGGTGCAATGTACTCTCAAAACATGGTCATGAGAGACGGTTATCTGGATGGGCATCAAGGTGCATGGTTAATGCAGGAAGAGATTTATCGCGAAGCATTCCAGGAATTTTGGGATGCCGGTTATCAGGTTCATGTTCATGTGAATGGAGATGCAGGGCTTGATCGTCTTTTGGATGTTTTGCAAGAGAATATGGAACGCAACCCAAGAGATGATCATCGAACCGTGATTGTGCATTTTGGATATTCAAGTTTTGATCAGGTGGAGAGAATAAAAAACTTAGGTGCTGTAGTGAGTGCTAACCCTTACTATGTAACGGCGTTGTCAGATTTGTACAGCCGCAAGGGGGTAGGGGCAGAAAGATCTCGTGATATGGTCAGACTGGGAGACCTCAAACGAGCCGGGGTACTGATGTCGCTTCACTCCGACATGCCTATGGCTCCAGGGTCTCCCTTATTATTAATGCATGCTGCTGTTAACCGAATTAATTTTGCCAACGAGGTTGCTGGACCCAATCAACGAATAAGCGCTTTGGAGGCTCTTAGAGCTGTGACCATTAATGCTGCTTATATCATGGGTATGGAAGATGATTATGGGACCATTAGCAAAGGGAAGTATGCAAATTTCACGGTTCTCAAAGAAAACCCTCTGACCGTGGATCAAAAAACAATAAAAGACATAGCGGTCAAAGCAACAATTGTTGAGGGTAGGGTTTACCCCATTAATTCCTTTTAGGTCCCACAGAAAGTTTGATGCACTTTTTCCTCTTCCTTTGGTGGAAGATGGAATTCGGGTTCAATATCTTGACGAGTGAACGGCTCTTCTAGGATCTTTGAAAGTTTTAACATGTAGGAAAAATCTTGGTCACTGACTCCCGATTGTATCGCTCGTTCCACCAGATGGTTTCTTGGAATGTAGAGCGGGTTTAGGGAATTCATTGAATCAGCAGTTTCGGACCTGTCTTTTCCTTGTTTGCTTAAAAGTTTTTCCCAGCCTTTTATCCAATCTGAAATTGAATTATCTTTATCGAAAAAAGATTTAAATTCCTTCGTTTCTCCTTGAGCAACGTCGCTGAGCGATCTGAATGTTAGAGTATAATCCGTTTTGCCCTCCTGCATCAATTTTAGTAAGGCTTTCAAATGCTCTAAGCCTTCCTGCTCCGGCTTCTCTAGACCGATCTTTTGTGTCATATTCCTTAAAATCTCATCATTCACATTCTTAGAAAAACTCTCGAGCACTTTGTTGATCTCGGCTTTTGATTTGTCTTCATTTTTATCCACCAATGGTATTAAACAACCTGACAAGCAAGCCAAATTCCAATGGGCTATTTGAGCCTGATTTGCAAAAGCATATCGACCGTGATGATCAATCGAGCTATAGACTGTTTGAGGATCGTATTCATCCATAAATGCACAAGGACCGTAATCAATAGTTTCGACAGCGATTGAAGTATTGTCAGTATTCATTACCCCATGGATAAATCCTATTTGCATCCATTTTGCTATGAGTTGAGCCTGTTTTTCAGCTATTGTTTGAAGCATGTTAAGGTACGGGTTTTTAGATTCTAGTGCTTGAGGATATAGTCGTTCCAAGACGTAATCGGCAAGAATTTTTAGGTTCTTTAAATCTTTTCTAGCCATAAAGTATTCAAAAGTCCCTACGCGAACATGACTTTTCGCCACTCGAGTTAGAATACCTCCTGGTAATCTGGTTTCCCTAAAGACATCTTCCCCAGTAGTTACCGCTGCCAAAGCTCTGGTTGTGGGAACATTCAACGCATGCATTGCTTCACTCAAAATATATTCTCTAATCACAGGCCCTAGAGCTGATTTTCCATCTCCTTGTCTTGAAAATTTTGTCTTACCTGAGCCTTTCAGTTGTATATCAAAGCGTTTTTGTTCTTGATTGATAATTTCACCAAGCAGTAAGGCTCTTCCGTCACCGAGCTGAGGTACAAAATTACCAAATTGATGACCGGCATAGGCTAAAGCTATCGGCTCAGATCCATCGGGCAAAAGGTTGCCAGAAAAAACTTTAGAAAGAGTCTCTTTCGATGTTGTATTTCCTATGCCTAGCTCTTTGCCTAGATCATTATTAAATACAATTAGCTTCGGATCTTTTACTGATTCAGGATTGATTTTCTCGTAAAAGTTTTCTGGAAGCCGTGAGTAGCTATTATCGAAATTAATGTCGATGTTGTTTGATGGCATGTTGTTTTATGTCAGCTGTTTGTTAATGATTTACTATTCTATAGCTTAATTATGGATAGCTTCTCAGTTCGTCGTCAATATTTATAGTAAACTACTATAATTAAATGATCCGATAGAGATCGTATGCAAGCTATAAAAGACAAGCTAAGTTTTTTTCAATTGCCTAGAGAGGATCTTGGTTCAATCCTCAAGGCTTTCTTCTTTTTTTATTTTGTTCTTTGCTCCTGGTATTCCATTAGGCCGGTTAGGAACGAAATGGCAGTGCAGGCTGGATTAGAGAATCTCCCTGGGTTGCTTTCGATTGTTCTCCTGATAATGCTGATCGCTAACCCAATTTATTCATGGTTGGTTTCTAATATTGATCGCAATAGAGTCGTTATCTATACCTATCTCTTCTTTATAGCCAACCTCATTTGTTTTTTTCTAGGATGGGTTAGTTTTGATAATGAAGTTAGGGTCTTTATTGCCAAGGCCTTCTATATTTGGTGTAACGTCTTTTCTTTTTTTGTGGTGTCTATTTTCTGGGTCTCAATGATCAATCACTTTAGCAGTGAACAGGGAAAGATGTATTTTGGGATTATCAGTGCGGGCGGTTCATTGGGTGCCTTTAGTGGTTCCTCTATTGCTCGGTATTTCTCTGCTGAGGTGTGCGGTACATCTTCGATGTCTGATTGGGGTCCGTTCTCTCTCATTCTAATCTCGATTTTGGGGTTAACTATCGCGCTTCTACTTAGTACAAATTTTAAATCGAGAGTTGTCGATGAAGAAATCACACCAGAGGAAGAAACGCCAACTAAAGGGATTGGTTCTATCTTAATACCTATCAGGGGTTCGATGCTGGGTAATTTAAGTTTGTACATGGTTTTGTGGACGGCCTTAATGACTTTCGGATGGATGATAGCCTTAAGCATTGTTCAGGATTGGTCAACTGACCCTTGTGAACGAACAGGCTTTTTTGCCAGAATAGAGCAAATTGTCACACCCTTAACATTGTTTTTTCAGTTCTTTCTAACTTCGCTTATTTTTAGAAAAGTTGGCATTGGGTTAATACTGGTCAGTTACGGACTAATTTTATTCTTAGCACTAATCTTTTATGAGGCCTATCCAGAAATAATGACGGTCTTATTTGTCGTCTGCGTTCTAAGAACATTTGAATATGCTTTGTGTAAACCTGCTAGAGAGACCTTGTTCACCTACCTTAGAACTCAGCAACGGTATAAGTCCACTGTGTTTATGGATACATTTCTAGCGAGGGCTGGAGAAGTTATGGGGAGCTGGTTTGCAGCTTCAGGTGTGGTTATATTAGGTCTATCTTCACTCGCTGCCACATACGCAGCTCTTCCATTTGCCGCATTATTATCCTACACAGGGTTTAGGGCTTACAAATCTTCAAAAAGGTAAAAAAAAACAGAGCCGAAGCTCTGTCTTAGTCGAGTCCTTGGGGTGTCTGAAGCGAGATTTTTTCTTCAGCTCCTTGCCCGACATCTCTTTTCGGACTTGGTGGGAATCAGTTCTCCTTTGTCGTTAACTTATTCTCCCTGATTCGCTTTCACCCTTGAGGTCTCTTTCTCTTTTCCACTCTTCTTTCTGCATCTTAAGTTACTTCCAGATCGGTCTCTAAGAGATGGTTAAGATATTACTTTCAACTAAACTTTTTTCAAGATTTTTTAGCGTAAAAAAATAAACTTTTTTTCAAAATTTTTTTAATGTCCTATAAGCATAATATTTTTAGTTTAAGAGATATTTGTAAGTTAATGAAAAATAATAAGTTAAAAAAAACAGATAAAAAAAATATGTCCTATAAGTATTTTTATAAAAATATTAGCAATTTATTTTGTCGCATCAATATTTGCGCAAACCTGTTTTATTGATTGATAAATAAACCGTAATTATTTACAAAAAAATACTTATTTATATATAAGGAAACTTTATTATCACTTCATTTGATCATATAGAATATGATTAGATAAAAGGATAAGACGACAATGGATTTTAATGCTGATTTAGGGGAATTTTCTACTGTAAGTGAACTTGATCTTGAATTAAAACTTCTTGAAATAGTCACCTCTTGTAATATTGCCTGTGGAGGCCATATCGGTGACAAAGAAAGTATCTCAAAGATTATTTCTGCCGCTAAAGAAATAGGGGTAGCTGTGGGGCCTCATCCCTCTTACCCCGATATTGAAGGGTTTGGAAGAAGATCGATAAATATTTCAAAGCATGATCTTAAGGATTCTTTGTCTTTACAAATATCACAGTTTATAGATGTTGCTAATAGCCATGATGTTCCTGTTCGACATATAAAATTGCACGGCCAGCTTTATAATGATGTTTCGCGGAGCATGGAATTGAGTGAAGTTTTTATTTCAGCAATAAAGGATAATAATTTGTCTTTAAATGTTGTTGGGCCTTATGGTTCTTTAACTAGAGAACTCTGCAGTAAATATGAACTGCCTTTTATTTCCGAGGCTTTTGTTGATCGCCAGTACAACGAAAATTTATCTTTGGTTAGCAGGAGCGAAAAACATGCCTTAATTGACTCTATTGACGAAAGGATTTCTCAAGCAAAATTGATTGCTTTAGATCAGTCTATTTTAATCAACGGCAAAAAATTTAATATGCATGCACAAACATTATGTATTCATGGCGATACTCCAAATGCCTTGGAATCAGCTCAATTGCTGAGAGCTGCACTTGAGTCAGAGGGAATAAGACTTAAATACTATGGCTAATCAGGTCTCAATTATAATTGACGAAATTAGCGAGGACCTTCTCCAGGTTAGATTAAAAGAAAAAGCGAGTGGTTATCCGTATTTTTTCTGGCAATTCTCACAACGTATTCTTAAATCACAGGATAATCTTGAAGTGGTTCCAGGAGAAGATTCTTTAGTCATACAATTCAATCCACTATTACAAGATAGAGAAGAAATCAAAGAAGAAATATATAAGTTGATCGAGTCTTTAGATACTCCAGTTAAGAATATCTCAGTGGAGCCTATAACTGTTCCCATTTGCTATGACGACGAGTTTGCTCTTGATATGAGCCAGATACTAGCCCATACAGGATTATCAAGAAGGGAAGTGATTCATGAACACTGTGATCGAGACTACGAGGTAAAAATGATTGGATTCACTCCTGGATTTGTCTACCTAGGAGAATTGTCCGAGCAAATCAAACTTCCCAGATTAAATAACCCTAGACCATACGTACCAAAGGGCTCTATAGGTATAGCTAATAACAGGACTGGAATTTATCCAATTCAAGGGCCTGCAGGATGGTCCATTATTGGCAGAACACCAATAAATCTGTTTGACACAAAGAGTGTAGATCCGTTTTTAATTTTGCCAAGTATGGAATTAATTTTTGAACAGATCACAAAATCAGAATTCAATACAATGCTAAAGGATTAACATGAAGGAGATCGAATTTATTTCCTCTGGTGTTATGACCACGATTCAGGATCTTGGCAGGAGGAAATGGAGAAACATGGGCGTTCCATTATCAGGTGCTGCAGATCCAGAGTCAGCCGCTTTGGCCAATGTTTTACTGAGAAAGAACGTTAATTCCGCTGTGTTAGAGTCGACATTTGTCGGGCCTAAATTTAAACTCCATGTTTCTCAGGATATCGCTCTTGCTGGCGCCATCATGGAGCTTAAAATTGACGGTGTATCCGTCCCTCATAAAACAGTTATTAGAGCTAATTCTGGAAGCATTGTTGAAATTGGTAGGGCCACCCATGGGTGTCGCTCTTATTTGGCTTTTGGAGACAATATCATTGGCACTGATTTTCTAGGCAGTGTTTCAACATACCTTCCATCTAAACTCGGTGGTTTCAAAGGCAGGATGATTGAAAAGGGCGATTGTCTTAGCCTGGAAAAGAATCATTATGAGGAAGATTATCAGGAAGCAACGAAAACAACTCAGCAAGCAAGCTACACTCATTCATGGTTAATCAGGGTTACTGAGGGTCCTGAATATGATCTACTTTCAACCTCATCAAAGGATGGAATTGAAGATAACAAATATATTGTAGACAATGACTCCGACAGAATGGGTATAAGGCTCAATGGCTCACCCCTTGAAATCGATGAACACGGTGACATGATTAGTTCACCAATGTTTCCAGGCACAATTCAATGTCCTGCTAATGGTCAACCAATTTTGCTTGGCCCCGATGCTCAAACCTTAGGCGGTTATCCCAGGGTTTTTCAAGTGTCTAAGATTGACCGTGCATTAATTGGACAATTAAGGCCTGGCGATCAATTGAGATTCATGAAAATTAGCCTAGAAGAAGCTGAAGAATTATGGAGAGATAAGGCAATAAGTTTTCCAATTATTTCTCATATATAATAGATAAAAGTGCGCCTGTAGCTCAGCTGGATAGAGTACCTGGCTTCGAACCAGGTGGTC
>CAZLQT010000053.1:0-7989 GCA_964561815.1 uncultured Woeseia sp. | reverse complement strand
TAACTCTATCGGGATGTTCGAGATTCCATAGCTCTGGAGGGTATCCTGACTCTAAGCCCATATCGAATAGGTTAGTGCCTGTTGCCCCATCTGCCAATAGGTAACCTTTTTCTTTAATCTTTTCTTTAATCCTCAACCCATTTACCTCAAAAAAAAACCTGAAAGCTATTGCTAGTCAGGTTTATAAAAATAAAATTTTTGTTAACCGCTTTAGCAATATTTTTTAGCACCTGCAATCTGGTTCAAATCAGTGCATTTGATGAATATATTTTTAATTTAGAGCTATTACCAGAAGAATTAGAGTTAAGAATATAGCTCTATTTCCATTGTGTATTAGGCTTCATCCGGTCTTTACTGAGTTTTATTGGGAATTTGGATCTTATTTTTTCATCAGTTTTGCTATCAATATACTCGGGGTAATAGTTTTTCATCATCCCATTTAATTTTTCATGTGCAAGATCATATATTGATTGTTTGCCTTGTTCTTCCCATTCTTGGGTTGTTCTTCTGTCAGCTAAATCAGGGTATAAAAATTCAGTTTCCATTAATTCTATAGTTTGTGGATGCTTAAGATAGTGTCCATCGCCATAGACAACATCATTGATAACGTTATATGACAAAGTTTCATCATTTACTTCAATGCCTTTAACGAGTCTAAGGATATTCCCTGACATGTCATTATCGATAAGCGCACCCTCAAAAGACCAGCCCATGATACTGCCAACAGCTCCCGCATAATGCGATACAACATTACTGCCTGCGAGCACCGCGGCTGTGGTCGTGATCGCTTTTTCATAACCTGCTTGTGCGTCCATGGTTTTGGAGTCGGTCATTCCACAAGCAACACTGGAAACCAATCCATAGAAATTACACATTTGGGCAGTTGCTGCCATAATTAAAGCTTGTTCACCGCTACCGCCAGTGAAAGCTCCTGTCCTTAAATCTGAGATAAAAGGCCACATCTCAAAATCACAATATGAACCGGGTTTGATCATATTTACGACACATAAACAGGCAAGGGTTTCAGCAAAAGATTGCACTAAACTACCTGCTAGAGAAGCAGGAGCAGTGGTTCCTGCCTGAGGCGCTGTGCAGACGCCAATGTAAAGACCTAATTCGGCCATCCTTACCATCACTTCTGCATTATCTTGGCCAAATCTAAGCGGTGAAACGATTGGGCAACCTCCAATTTCTGCAAAAGGGCGTTTCATATATTCGCCTTCTCCACCAAGGAAGGTATCAAAGAGATTAATGATGGGTTCTATGTGTTCAACGTTATCAACTGCAAGACCAATACCTTTTTGTGTTCCTGAAATTGCCGCATACGCAGCATTGATATCGTGAGTAAATTTATCCTGGCTGTATTCAGTGATTGCAAAGGGCTGTCCAAATTGATGTATGTGTTCCAATTGATCACACAATCTAGCCGCGTCATAAATATCCACCAATGTGGTTGGGCGAAATGATTGTGATTCATATTCAAAAATTGAAATCGGCTCTCCTGAGGTGGATAGGTATGTTTTCTTACCAGACACCATATGGTCGTATTTTGGGTTTATGGCATACATAAGATGCTCTTTTGGAGCAATATCTAAAAGATCTTCAACTAAGGACCTAGGAAATTTAAGGCGGTTATCGTCACCCAGAATGCACCCTTTATCTAGCGTATGATCAAGTATCTCTGGAATGGGGTCGCCTATCCCTATATTTTCGAGTACATCCAAGGCAGTTTTATGAATTTTTTGAATGTCCGATTCGCTCAGAGGTTTGTATTGCCCTCCTTCTAGACCTGGAAAGACGATGGCCTCTTTTTCCGTGTTCTGTCGTATAGCTCTACGAGCTTTACTCCCGCCGCTTCTACGTTTTCTTACTGTCATAGACTTTAGAAACGGTCTTTTGTTGGCTTAATTACATCTCTTGAAATTTCGATAGGGTAGGTGTCTCGAACTTTTTTATCCGTTTCATCATCTATGTAAACAGGATAATGTGAATTGAGTATCTCTCTCGCTCTTTTTTCAGCTCTTTGTCTCATATCAGGTGAGCCTTCAGCCTCCCATTCTTCTTGAGTGCTTCTATCCGCAAGTGTTGGATAGAGATACTCGGTCTTCATTAATTCAAGGGTTTGCGGGTCTCTTAAAAAATGTCCCTCGCCCTCAACAGTATCTTTTATAGCCCTATAAGATAAAGTTTCTTCGTTTACTTCGATACCTCTGACTGTCCTCATCACCATTCCGAGCATATCATTATCAATAACGAGCGATTCATAAGAATAGCCCATAAGGCTTGCCATCATTCCAGAAGACTCAGATACATTATTGCAACCAGCAAGTGCCGCTAGAGCAACCGTTATACCTTTTTCATAACCTGCTTGTGCATCGGGACTTTTTGAATCTGTCATACCAGCTCCTACTGAACTAGCGAGACCATAATGATTAGTAATTTGTGCAGATGCAGCACTCATTATCGCCTCCTCACCGCTGCCTCCTGAAAAGGAGCCTGTCCTTAGATCTGTAACAAACGGCCAAGGGCCAAAAATAACCGGGTGACCCGGTTTTATTAAATCAATCAATAATAAACTGGCCAGTGTTTCTGCAATCACCTGAACCAACGAGCCTGCTAAAGCAGCCGGCGCTGTTGCTCCAGATTGTGGTGCAATTACAACCCAGACCGGTGCATTCATTTCTATAGAGGCTACCGCCACCTCACAATTATCGGTTCCATAACGGAGCGGTGATACCACCGTGCATCCACCCCCATGTGCAAATGGCCGTTCTAAGAATTTGCCTTCGCCCCCAGCAATCATATCCAGCATTTCAATGGTTGGTTTGACGTGATCTCCACTAGCAAAAGTCAGAGCGGTGTGTTTCTGTGTCCCTACAACACTTGCATAGGCTGTATTGATATCAGTTTTTAATAAGTCTTTGAATTCTGTGGCTACGACTACTCGTGAATAACTATGAACATTTTCAAGGTAGTCGACCAATCGGGCAATATCATAGACGTCGTTTATTGTGGATGGCCTGTATTTTTTAGCTCCTAGGTCAAGCATTGTTACGGCTTCGCCTCCACCGTATAAGTTAACTTTTTGATCCGACATATCTACATCGTGCTTAGGGTCTCTCCCATACATCACAAAGTCTCTGCCTGCCCTTGCTATAACATCTTCCACTAATGATCTTGGGAATAATAAGCGCCCTTCATCTGTAAAAGTGCAACCGTTCTCTAAGGCAATTTCTTTTAATTCTGGGAGAGGGTTGGCCATCCCAATATTCTCTAGAACATCTAGAACGGTTTGATGAATCTGTTCTATATCATGATCAGTCAGGGGTTTAAACCTGCCACCCATCATTCCTTTTTCGACCACAGGTCTAATATTTTCACTCACTGAAGAGGTTTCTTTACTTCTTCTGGTTCTTCTTCTTGCCATTATGTACAATCCTTCGTTGATCAATAAGACAATATTATACTGTTTGTTAAGCAAAAAAATTAAGAATTCAAAAAACAAAGTAAATGGTAAATAAGGAAACAGAACATGTAGCTTCTTATTATGCGGCTACCATAAATGAGTCGAAAACCTATCCAAAACTCAAAGAAGATATCACATCAGAAGTTTGTATTGTTGGCGCAGGATTCACGGGGATTAACACTGCATTAAACTTGGTTAAAAAGGGGTATAAAGTAGTGGTGATCGATTCGGCCCGAGTTGGTTGGGGCGCTAGTGGCCGAAATGGGGGCCAGTTAATATCCGGGTTTACCTTTAGTAATAAATTTGAACAATTTGGAGAGGAGGTCGCTCAATCAGTGTGGAAGCTTGGAGCGGATTGCAGTGATCTGGTCAGAGAGACCATAAAAGAGTTTGAAATTGATTGTGATCTAAAAGAAGGTTTCATTGAAGTGGCTCTTAATAACCTCCAAATGGATGAACTCATAGAGAGGAAAGAGGATTGGGATCATCGAGGCTATCAGCACAATCTGACATTAGTCGATAGCAGTGAAATTAATCATTATGTTGGCTCATCGAACTATATTGGTGGCATGATAGATTCAGGAAGCGGCCATCTTCACCCATTGAACTTGGTATTAGGGGAGGCAAAAGCGGCCAGCAACCTTGGCGTTTCAATCTATGAAAAAACCAAAGCCTTAAGCATCCACCCAGGCAAAGAAGTTCTTATTGAGACAGGTCAAGGTTCGGTTAGAGCTAAGCATCTAGTTTTAGCTGGCAATGCACACATAGGTAAGCTTAATCCAAAATTAAGACGCATGATTATGCCTGCGAGTAGTTGCATTATTGCCACTGAGCCATTAGGAGATGAGAGGGCAAAAGAGATAATTGCCAAGGATATGGCCGTCTGCGATCTTAATACCATTTTAGATTATTATCGATTGTCTTCAGACAAGAGGCTTCTTTTTGGTGGTCGATATAATTATTCAGGCAATGAACCTAAAAATATCGATCAAAACCTGAGAAAAAGGATGTTAAATGTCTTCCCAGATCTGGATGACGTGAGAATAGATTATGCGTGGGCAGGAAATGTTGCCGTTACTATTCATCGTATTCCTCAACTTGGGAGATTAACTGAGAACATATTTTATTCTCAGGGCTATTCAGGGCATGGTGTCGCGCCTACTCATATGGCGGGCAAAATCATAGCCAATGCAATTAGCAATGAATGGGATATGATTGAGACTCTATCTAAAATTAAGCACATTCAATTACCAGGCGGAAAGTGGTTCTCTAGCCCAGCCATGTCATTGGGCATGCTTTACTATAGATTGCAAGATTTCTTAGCCAGTAAATCTTGAATTAGAGCTATATCTTTATCCCAGCTTTTTTTACTGTTGGCGCTATAGCAGAAAGGTTTCTGGGCGCCATGAGATGGGCGCCATGAACGCCATCGATCTCTTGGAACTGGTTGATTAATTCTGCACAAATTTTTATACCTTCCTCTATTTGATTCTCAGATTGTTCCATCCTTTGGACCATGCTATCTGGGATTACAGTCCCAAAGAGTTTATCTCTCATCCACTTAGCTGATTTATCGCTTCTCAGCGGTCCAATTCCAACAATAAAGAAGAGTTGTTCGGATAACCCTGAATCAACAATATATTTCATATAGGTTTTTAATAAATCCACATCATAACAAAATTGCGTTTGTATAAATTTTGCCCCGAGTTCAGTTTTTTCTTTAAGAGCAACTGGTTCCCAGTTCTCCTCAGGTTCATGAATAATTGCAGCGCCACCAGGGAAGAAGTTTGATCTGGTTTGTAGCTCTCTGCCTGACATCGTTTGACCATCATCATTCATGGTTTGCATGATCGATAGGATTTTTTTTGAATTAATATCAAACACTGCTTTCGCATCAGCTTGATCTCCATTTTTTATCGGATCTCCAGCCAGAGTGAGAACATTATTAATACCCAGAGCGGAAGCCCCCATAAGATCACTCTGTATAGCTAATCTGTTTCGGTCTCTGCAGGTGACTTGGAAAATAGGATCAATTCCTTTGTTTCTTACAATATTACAACCAGCCAGACTAGACATATGTGCTGTAGCACCCGGATTATCGGTGACATTAACGGCGTGAACATAACCTTTTAGTAAATCAATCTTTTCCTCCATCTCAACAGAAGAAGCACTAATAGGTGCAGGGATTTCTGCAGTAATTGCAAAACCATCAGAGTTTAAGGTTTGTTCTAGGGTTTTAATTTTATCGCTCATAAGTTTTCTCTTTTTCGTCTTGAAAGATGCTCTTTATTAATCCAACGGCCATGATTATATACACAAACAGGAGCGGTGGTGAGATTAAAAGCACGATGGTTTGAAAAGGTTTTAATTTTTCAATCCCCTTGAGATCAGGAGAATCGGCTGCACCTATCAGTAATGCCAAAGGCAGTAAGGCAATAAAGAATGCCCAGAAGATCCTGTTCCAGATTTCCGGGTTCTCACCAGCTTTCATTTTCTTAGTAGCTGATGAGGCCAGGGTGTATGCTCCTGAGTCAAATGTTGTAGCCATAAAGACAAGGCTAAACACTCCGACAAAGGGAAGAATCCATTTTCCTAAAACCATTCCAGATATACTTCTTGAGACCATAACTGCTGGACTCTCATTGCTCCATATATCAATGAGAGGCATGATGTCGTTTGTTTCTAGATAAATAGCATTATTGCCCATGACCATAAAAAACAATGATGTTCCTAGAGTTCCAAAAAACAGACTGCCGAGAATCATCGTCCGTATGGTTCTTCCTCTTGAGATTCTCGCAATGAATATGCCAACAAATGGACCAAGACCAAAGAACCAAGCCCACATAAATATAGTCCAAGCTTTTGAGAATTCAGATTTTCCTAATGGCGGTGGACCAAGACTCATGGTAAAAAAATTCTTAATCATAAAGATCCAACTCTCAAAAGAGTTTGTAATTATAAAAAGAGTCGGCCCGAAAATGAGTATGTATATCAAAACAAAGAAGGCTATATAAGCACAAAATTTACTAAGCCTTTGTATTCCTTGCTCGACACCAAAATAGATACTAATTGAATAAATTATCATGCATAACAACAAGCAGGAGACAGTGATAATGAGATTTTGATCAATTGAAAAGAATTCAGTAATTGTTGCGCTGACCACTGGGGATGTGAAGCCTAAACCAGCCCCCAAAACGCCAACCAGAGCGATCATGTAGATTAAATCTATTAATTTGGCTAACTTTTGATTGCCCAAGACTGATTCACATCCTGTGCTTGTTTTTAAGCTGCCTGAGTTTCTGTTGTAATAACTATAACCCACCGCCACGCCAGGGAAACAATAAATTGCCCAGCCAATAATCCCCCAATGAAACATCCCATAACTTGAAGCCCAAGCAATTGCTTCATTTGATCTAGGTTCAGCCCCAAAAGGTGGTTTTAGATAGTAATCTACCCACTCGGTGGTTCCGTACAAAATTAAAGAGGCTCCAACACCACAACAAAACAACATAGAGGACCAACCAAAAAACCCATACTCAGGTTCATCATCTTTTTGACCCAATACAATCGTTCCATATCTGCTGATAGCTAAAATCAATAGAAATAAAAGGGTTAAGAGCCCCATGATCAAATAAATTGCACCTAAATTGCTTGCAATCCACTCGTAGGCTTGATCCAGTAGTTCATTGGTGGCCATGGGTGCAATAAACATAGGTGCTAGTATGGCCAGAGTCGCTAGGACCGTTAGAGTAAAATTTGTCCAATCTATATTTTCTTTATTCTTCAGGATACTGTTTCTCTCTGTAATTAGAGCTTTTACAGTTTAGATAAAACAGATGAATAGTCCAGCACCATCTAGTTTCCTATGAAATTCGAATTATTATGAATTATTAAGTATTATTACCCGCACTTTATATTATGTTTAAAACATCTAAATTAGTTTTTAGTCCTCGAGTCAGGAAATCCCCGTATTTTGACTCGACGATGAAGTATGGCGCTCAAGCTTTTACAGTGTATAACCATATGTATCTGCCCATTGCTTTCGAGGGTCCTGAGGAAGACTATAAAAAATTGCTTAATGGCGTTCAGCTGTGGGATGTTGGCTGTGAGCGTCAAGTCGAAATTAAGGGTCCTGATGCCGAGGCTTTATCTCAATTTTTAACGCCTAGAAACATTAAAAAATGCTCTAAAGGCCAAGCAATGTATGCGCCTTTTCTGGATTTTAAAGGGGGATTTATTAATGATCCTGTGATGTTAAAGATTGATGACGACCATTTTTGGTTTTCATTGTCAGATGGAGATTCTCTGCTATGGGCACAAGGGATTGCTGCAGGATATAATTTTGATGTAGAAATCATTGAACCGGATGTCTCGCCATTGCAGGTCCAAGGACCTAATTCAACTCAATTAATGGCAAGGGTTTTCGGAGATTGGATTGATGAATTAGGGTTTTATAAGTTTAAAGAGTTAAATCATGATGGCATTCCCATGGTGATTGCGAGAATGGGATACAGCAGAGAAAG
>CAZLQT010000052.1:0-8086 GCA_964561815.1 uncultured Woeseia sp. | reverse complement strand
GGAACTGGTTGCGCCATTGTTCATTCAGATTCAGCTGTTGGAATACAGCATTTAAACCAGGAAGCAGCCAAGGCCCTGGCCGCTGGAAGAAGATCAGGTCTCGATATTGATAAAGCCAGAGCTATTCAATGGATTACTTTAAACGCCGCAAAAGGTCTTGGTATTGAGGATGAGGTAGGAAGCCTTGAAGCTGGGAAGATGGCCGATGTTGTTATTTGGAGCGGCGATCCATTTAGTGTCTACTCAACGGTTGAAAAAGTCTTTATTGATGGTCATATAAAGTATGAAAATGAAACCTTAGAGGGATTTGAGAGAACAGATTTCGATCTGGGTATTATTAACCCAGAAGGAGATCGATTATGAGCCATCTTAAATTAATCAGTTTTGCTTACCTTATCTTTTTATCTACCAGTCTCTTTGCTGATAATCACTCAGTAGTCTTGATAAAAAATGCAACAATAATGACTGCTTCCGATCAAGGGACACTTGATAACACTGATCTTCTTATCGAAGATGGGATCATTAAGGAAATAGGTCAGAACCTTATAATCAATGATGGGCTTGAGATAGATGCCACAGGTAAATATGTAACGCCTGGTCTTATTGCACCGCACACCACTTTAGGTCTTCAAGAGATTGAATTGGAAGCAGCAACCAGGGACGATTCCACAAAACATTACTCTGCGGGGTTTAGTATCGCTAAGGCCTTTAACCCTGCCTCTTCATTGATTCCTTATAATCGAGCAGGCGGGATTACTTCTGCAATTGTGACGCCTTCATCAGCTTCTGGGATTTTCTCTGGAATGGCGTCAGCCTTTAAGATTAATGGAGCTCTGATGACAGAACCAATCATTGAAGATATAGCTTTAATTATGAATCTTGGTGGGAACAAAGATTCTCGTGCATCGACAATAATGTCATTGGAGGATTCTTTTGATGTGGCTCGACGTTTTTCTATGAAGCGGTCTTCAATCATGAGAGGTGAAGATTTCGATTTTGGAGATTACTCAATTAGGGATTTAGAAGCTATTCAAAGGCTATTAAAACAAGAAATACCTCTCGTGGTTCGTGCCAACAGAGCCAGTGATCTTTTAAGAATGATAGAAATTGCTAACCAGTATGAGATTAGGATTATCTTTGCAGGAGCTAAGGAAGCTTGGAGAATTGCGGATTCAATTGCTGAAGAATCGATACCTGTAATTATCGACCCTATGGATAATATACCCAGTTCTTTTGATTCAATCGCTGCAAGATTAGACAACGCAGCTATTCTTGAAAATTCAGGGGTAAAGGTTCTGATTTCTTCACAAAGCGATCATAATTCTTATCTCAGTCGTCAAGGTGCTGGGAATGCGGTTGCATATGGGTTATCAAAAGAGACTGCCATTAGAGCTTTAACGATACATGTCGCTGAAACTTTTGGTATTGATGGTCAGATTGGTTCTATAGAAGCAGGCAAAGACGCGGATATCGTTATATGGGATAACGACCCATTGGAAGTCTCAAGTTTCACCACTAAGATCTTAATTGACGGTGAAAACATAAGTTTAATGACGCGTTCAAAACGCCTTAGAGACAGGTATCTGGAAAAACTCGGACTGAATTAATTTCTTTGTGAGATCGTAGAATCGATCAGTCCTAAGTAATCTGATAAGGTTTTACCGTCTTTTGATAGCGAATCAATTTCACTGATAATTTTGTCAGCCGATTGAATGCTGGTTGAGACTTTAGCCAAAATGTTTGTGTCACCTCTTTGAATAGAGACTTGATCTAACACATCAATAATTTCAAAGAGGTCCAAGTTCCCGAAATCAGTGAATGAGTCGGTTGCACTTTTCTTAGTAACTTCATCTGCTATGAGCTTATCCTCATCACTGACCTCTATTAACTCAAGATATTCTGAGAAATCCCTCGTCTTTTCTTGAGAAAAATCTGTACTGTTAGACCAGGCTAGGTAAACCCTTGGTTCATTTTCAGAAGTGTCGTTTACTTTGTCCTTGAAAATATCGTAGCCAAGCCCTAGATCAAAACTACCAAGCGGTATATCAAACCAATACAGGTCAAAGTTATACCCCAACATAAAATTAAAGAAATTAGTGCGATGTTCTTTGAACTGGTATGAATTCACTGAGCCTCTATTGAGCTGGCCTATGGTAATTTTAGACTTTATTAATTGAGAATTATCAGCCACCAAGAATCCTCCTAAACTCAATACGATTGAATCCCCATCGCTTGAGTGACCAATATTAGCATTGTCGTATTGGTAACCATCAACATAGACATCGTTTCGATAAGCGCACCCGTATTTACTGCTATCATTTTTGTAGAATTCACAGGAGGTTGATGATGCTTCAATAAAAATTCTATAACTTTCTAATCCTGAAAATGAATCAATTAAACCCCAAGTCTCAAACCCAAATAGACCCATAGAATCTTTAAAAGGTTCACCCATGACTTGTCCATAAAAAGCCAACGGAGTTTCATTAATTACGTGTGAGGATCTAAAATCGAAACTCACAGAGTTGTACCCTGAATCATCTTTATCTAAAAGCATGTCAGTAAACGCAGAGAATCCACAAGATTGATTTTCTCCACAAAAGATTGATGTTCTTGAGAGACCCAATTCTAGAGTAGGAATTGGTCTGAAATCAAAACGCATACCAAAAAAACGTGGGTCTGGAACAGTTCTTGAATGATTCAACTCGCCGGTCATTATTGAGAAATCCCATGGACCAATCCATTTGAGAAATCTTGATTCAAAGGGATCTGAAAAAGTTCTTTCAATAGCTAAGCCTTTAATAGCATTGGCATTGGTCGATTGAACTAGACTGCCGCTCCATCCAGGTCCCCACCAGCGTTTTTTAGAGCCAAGGTCGATTGAATAATTACCTGCCGCAAAGGAAAGATACGATTCATTGAATAAGGTATCGCCCGGTATTTTGTCCACTTTGAGATTAATTGCTAAGTTCTTTGATAGATAAGACGATTGAGCGCCGACTGATTTTGTATTGCCTACGGTGTCATTGAACCAGCTAAATGCATTTGGATTTTTGGCCACTTTTATTTCAGTTTGACCAGATAACCCTCCCATCTCCGCGTCAATTAAAGCGTCCTTGATTCGTTGAAATGATGTGATTTCGATCAGACTCATTTCAGACTCGTTCTTTGTGAGATTATAGGCAATATCACCCCAAGCTAATGGCCATGTCGAGATGGGTATGTTCAGTGCTCCAGAATCCACCAAAATTTGGATATCGTGTCTGATTAATAAATTATCTGGCATCACCCAAGGCGATGCTTGCAATGGTTTAACTCCTATTAAAGCTAGGAGAGAAGCTATAAATATAAACTTTTTAGGCGCTCTGATTTTCATTAACCGTATTCTACTACTCAGATGAATAATCTCCTAAAGAATTACTGATTTTGATTTAAATCGAATATAAAATAGATTCACTCCAATACAAGTATTAACAATGAATTTTAAATTTATAAGTTTGATTTTTATTATCCTCTCTTTGGCCTCATGCAGTGTGCCCAAAACTGATTTAACGCCAGACCAGAGTTCTGTTCGAAACATTACATACGGCCAGGTCATTGGTGGAGATAATGGAAAAACTCATCAGTGGTTAGGCTTGCAATACGGGTCTATACCTAGTGCCGAATTCCGTTGGAAAAAAGCAAATGAACCAGCTTCCTGGGATGGGGTTAAGGAGGCGCTCAATTTTGGTCCGAGTTGCATACAAAAAGGCTCTTTAATCAATACTTCAAAACGAAGAAAATGGGGCGACATGGTTGGTTCTGAAGATTGTCTTTATCTAAATATCTGGGCGCCAAAAATGAACCCTGAAAATGTAAAAACTTCTGCACCGATGCCCGTGATGTTATGGATCCATGGCGGAAGCAATGTTTCTGGTAACGCCGATTTTTATGATCCAACTGCATTGGCTTTCGAGCATCAAGTTATTGTGGTGACTATTAATTATCGTCTTGGGCCCTTTGGCTGGTTTCGTCATCCTAGTATCGGGAGAACATCTAGCGATGCCATTGACGCTTCAGGAAATTATGGAAATATTGACACTATTCAAGCCCTAGAGTGGGTTCGATCAAATATATCTGGATTTGGAGGCGACCCTAATAATGTGACAATTTTTGGTGAATCAGCAGGCGGTTATAATGTTGCAGCATTACTATCATCTCCATTAGCCAAAGGCCTGTTTCATAAAGCTATTATTCAGAGCGGGGGGATTAAGCCAGGCGACATCAGTCATTCCGAATCTTTTCTTGAAGAAAACATACCTTGGAAGAACTTCACATCAAGGGAATTAACCAACAGGTTATTAATTTTAAAAAAATTAGCTCTTGATCGCCAAGATGCGGTATCGATTCAAAACTCAATGAGCGATGAGGAAATTACAGCCTTGTTAAGGGGTGCCAGTTCCGAAGAAATTTATGAGTCTTTTGAAACCTCTAGGCTTAATACCAATGAGATGTTAAGACCCTTCCCAGACGGTGTGGTTTTAGATCAAGAGGGGATCCTCAATGCGCTAAAAAAGGGGGTATCTTCAGATATACCTACAATCTTTGGCACCAATCGAGATGAGATTAAGCTCTTTCTAATTGGCAATAAACGTTTGGTTCGCTCATTTTTTGGTTTACCAAGAATTCGGGACTTACAACTATGGAACGCAATTTCGTCTCATCGTTCAGACACTTGGAAATTGTTAGCTGTGGATAATCCTGTGAGAGAACTCAGTTCCTTAGGCAGAGAAAATGTTTACGCCTATCGGTTTGATTGGGATGACCAGCCTAGAAAATACGGAGTAGACCTATCCGATCTTTTGGGCGCCTCCCATGCTTTTGAGATTCCATTTGTCATGGGTAATTTCGAGGAAGACACTCTTACCAGATACATCCTTAGCAAAAAGAACATGGATGAAGTTAAGACATTATCGAAAACCATAATGAGTTATTGGGCAGAATTTGCTTATAGTGGGGATCCAGGGAAAGGTCGCAGCGGCAATCAATTACAATGGAGATCTTGGGATGAGAGTTCATTAGAGAGTCCAAAATTTATAATTCTCGACAGTGAAAGCGATCAAGGCATTGTGATGTCAACAAACTCTATTACAAGAGAGTCACTTTTTTCAGGTATTGCTGAGGATCCAAATATTATGGACTATAAGATGAGGTGTGAATTAGTCGATATTGCTATTAGATACGATAATGTTGCAGCTGACGATTGGCTGAATAAATTCTCAAACGGACTTTGTAAGAATCTTGATCCTCATATCGAATGGAGACATTTTTGGTATGATGAGGAGGATAGACCCTATTAAGGAGTGAAATGCAATATTGGTTAATGAAATCGGAGCCGGATACCTACAGTATTGATGATTTGAGAGATTTTCAAACGGATCACTGGGATGGAATCAGAAACTACCAGGTTAGAAATTTCTTCAGAGACCAAATGAAAGTGGGCGATAAAGCTTTTTTTTACCACTCAAATTGCAAAGAGCCAGGAATAGTAGGGCTAATGGAGATCGCAAGCAGAGCTTACCCTGATCACACGGCATTTGATAAGACTGAAAAATATTTTGACCCTAAAAGCGACCCCGATAACCCTAGGTGGTTAATGCTTGATGTTAAATACAAGCGACATCTAAAAAGAAAAATTACATTGACAGAACTCCGAGGGGAAAAATTTCTCGAGAGCATGAGGTTGCTACAGAAAGGAAACCGGCTCTCGGTGCTTCCGGTCACAAAAGACGAATGGGATCATATTCTAGGTATGGAAAAGACATGAGGGAATATAAATTTATTTTTATCATGTTGTTATTGATCTTTTGGAATGGACCAATCCTAGCTGCAGAATCGAGTACAAAAGTATTCATAATCCAGCCAAAGAACGGGGAGACGGTAGAAAAAACCTTTGAAGTAGTCTTTGGGATTAAGGGTATGACACTTGCTCCTGCTGGCACTTATGAGAATAATACCGGCCATCATCATTTAATAATCGATGCTGAATTACCTGCTTTATCATTACCTATACCAGCCAGCGAGAACTATGTTCATTTCGGCAAAGGGCAAGATCGAACCGTATTAACTCTTGAGCCCGGAAAACATTCGCTGCAATTGCTTTTAGGAGACGGAAATCACGTTCCGCATCAACCGCCTCTAGCGTCAAAAAAAATAGAAGTAATTGTTAAACCTTAACCTTTTTCTGAACGATTTATAAACGGCCTAATTAAGTCAACAATTTCTTTGGTTTTTAATTCTGGCGAGACAATTCTTGATTGGCCTAAAACCGCAGTATTTATTTCAGGGTGTGCTTTAGCGATTAATGCCACCTGCTCGATAAAGAAGTCATCCTCTGCTGACATTACAAATACTGGGCAAGTAATTTTTTGCAAGACCTTAATAAAATCTTGCTCCCAAATAGCAGTAAAAGCCTGATTTCTTCCTTGCTTTGACCGTAGCGCACCTCTTAACTCTAAATCAACCAATTCAGGGTCAAATTTTGGGAATAAGGTTTTGATTAGGTTGAAGGTGTCCAATAAATAGTTACCTTCTTCATCCGGTTCTATGGCTGGCGTAAAATTATCTTTAAAAACTTGTCTTTCCTCAGCCGTAAGATATGCCGCGCCATTAAGACAGAGTGAAAGGACTTTTTTAGGTCTTTCTAAGGTTATTTCAGAAGCAATGTGGGTCCCAGTGTGATGAGCATAGATATGAAATTGATCTATTCCAATTGCATCGATGGCCTCAGACAGCCAATCTCGATAATTGATTAAACTGGGCATTCCTTCCGGATTAAATGATTCTCCAAAACCTGGAGTATCAAAGGCGTACATAGGTCGTTCGTCCTTCATTTCTAGCATCATGTTTTCAAACATAATTGAACTCGCTGGAGTTCGATGGAAAAACAACAAAGGTGTCCCTTTACCCTTTAGATAGCGATAATGGATTTGACCAGATTCAGTGTCGATATATGCTTTTTTGATTGGCGTCATTTCTCCAAAATAGTTATTTGTATTATGTAAATATTTACTCTTAGATTAATCGAAAGCACATTAAATTGATATAATGCATCTCATGAATAGACTGATTATAGGAATTTCTGGCGCCAGTGGCGTTATTTATGGTATTCGCCTGCTTGAAATGTTGAAGGATGCTGGAGACATTGAGACTCATTTGGTTGTTACCAATGGAGGCAAGCTAAATATTTCCTTGGAAACTGATTTTGATATCAAAGACATCGAGCAAATGGCAGATGTTGTTCATAGTGATCGTAATCTTGGGGCAAGCATTGCTAGTGGATCTTTTGAGACTACAGGAATGATTATTGCTCCGTGTTCGATGAAAACACTGTCAGCAGTGGTCAATTCTTACGCAGCTAATTTAATTGTTAGAGCAGCTGATGTAATTCTAAAAGAAAAAAGACAGCTTATTATCATCCCTAGAGAGACACCCCTGCATCTTGGTCACACAGAGCTTTTTTATAAGGCATCTTTAATGGGGGCACACATTGTCCCTCCAAATCCAGCTTTTTATAATAACCCCAAGAGTATTGACGATATTATCAACCACACTGTGGGTCGTGTTTTAGATTTAGCTGGTGTTGATAACGATGTTGTCAAGAGATGGAAGGGTGTCTAACCTCCCATGAAATCTGAGTCTTTGCAGGATATTATTCTTCGGGTTCAAGAGTTTTTAAGTAATCACAACACGGTTAGCATCGCTAGCAAAGATAATGAGTCTGTATGGGCAGCTACAGTTTTTTATATTGCTGACAGTGAGATGAACCTTTACTTTTTATCCTCTGATAAGACTCAGCATATAGGTAATATTCAGACTGATGAGAATGTAGCAATTACTGTTTATAAGGACGTTGAGGATTGGCAATCCATTCAAGGTCTTCAAGGCAGTGGCCAGGTTTCTGAGGTGAGATCATCTGATCGAGATAAGATTTTAGCTGACTATATCAAGAAGTACACTTTTTTGGATGAATTGCTTCAAAACCCTAAAGATGACCAGGAAAAGAAAATAGCTGAACAGTTTAGTAGCATCGGTTTGTATGTCTATAAAC
>CAZLQT010000051.1:0-8249 GCA_964561815.1 uncultured Woeseia sp. | reverse complement strand
AAGGCAATGAGCGATGGACTACTGAAGTTGTCGCTAATCAAATGCAGATGCTTGGAGATCGGATGAGTGGTGACATGTCGAATGACAATGCTTCAAGTTCTCAATCGACTTCAGATAATGATTTTTCAACCGATGAGTTCGATGACGATATACCTTTCTAGAAGAACAATATACAAACTCCATAAATTTCATGTCTAAAAAGATCTTCATTAAATCTTTTGGATGCCAGATGAATGAATACGATTCATCCAAGATGCTTGATCTTATGAGAGCTGAAAGAAATATGGAACGAACCGATGACGCTTTTTCTGCAGATCTTATTTTACTGAATACCTGTTCAATTAGAGAGAAACCACAAGAGAAAGTCTTTTCTCAGCTAGGTCGTTGGAAGGACTATAAAAGAAATAATCCAAATGTTGTTATCGGAGTAGGCGGTTGCGTTGCCAGTCAAGAAGGTAAAAATATTATAAATAGAGCTCCCTATGTTGATATCGTTTTTGGACCTCAAACTCTCCACCGATTGCCAAAAATGTATGACGAAGTTCTCAGTTCTAGAAAATCTTTCGTTGATATTAGTTTTCCAAAAGTAGAGAAATTTTCAGTTCTACCAAAGACACCGGATATTAAACCTTCGGCTTTTGTTTCAATTATGGAAGGATGCAGCAAGTTTTGTAGCTTTTGTGTTGTTCCATATACACGAGGCTTGGAGGTGAGCAGAGAGCCAGAGGGTATATTGGATGAAATAAAGGATCTTGTAACTCGAGGCGTTAAGGAGATTAATTTGTTAGGACAGAATGTAAACGCATACAGAGCTAAGGATAAACATGGGACTAAATTGAAATTGGCTGACCTAATTGATCGTGTGAGCCTTATAGATGGCGTTAAAAGGATACGTTTCACTACCTCTCATCCCCTCCAATTTACTGACGATCTTATCAACACTTTTGAAAATCCAAAATTGGCAAATTATCTTCACCTTCCTGTGCAGAGTGGGTCGAATAAAATACTCCAATTAATGGAAAGGAAACATAAAGTTGAGCTTTATATCGACCGAATTAACAAACTTAGATCACTCAGGCCAGATATTAGTATCTCATCTGACTTCATCGTCGGCTTCCCTGGCGAAACAGATTCTGATTTTAAGGAAACCCTAGACTTAATAGACACTATAGGCTTTGATCAGTCTTTTAGTTTTATTTTTAGTCCGAGGCCAAATACACCAGCCTCCGAAATGGAAGATACCACAGACTACAAAATCAAATTGGAGCGATTGGATCAGTTGCAATCTAAGATTAATGAGAATTCAAGACTCATTAGCGAGAGTATGGTCGGATCTGATCAGACGGTCTTGGTGGAGAAAAAGTCAAAAAAGACAAACAACCAATTATCTGGAAGAACAGAGAATAATCGCTGGGTTAATTTTGATGGACATGAAAATCTAATTGGGCAAATGATAGAGCTTAGGATAACCGAAGCGTTGCCTAATTCTCTCCGTGCAAGAATTATTAATTGAAGTTATAAGCTTGAAGACAACAAAAGAATTCCAAATTGAATCCCTAGAAAACTCTACCTTAGCCAACTTGTTGGGTGTTTTTGATACGCATATTAGATCAATAGAGAGTGAACTCAATATCGATATCAAGACCAGAGGCAATGTTTTTGTTCTCCAGGGGGAGGGAGCAAAGCTTGTCATTGGCGAGCTAATTATCAAGGAATTGTATACAGCTGCAAAAAATGAAGATTTAGATCAAGAAAAAGTTCACTTAATAATTAAGAAGCATCTTAATGAAACACACGGTCAATCTAATGGAACAACAGTTAAAGAAACTGTAATTAATACGCCCAATAAGGAAATAAAGACTCGCTCAGAAAACCAATTTAATTATATAAACTCGATTAGGAATAATGACCTGTCCTTCGGAATTGGTCCAGCAGGGACAGGCAAGACTTATTTGGCCGTTGCGGCAGCAATAGAATCATTACAAAGAGAGGAAGTTAAAAGAATTGTTCTTGTTAGGCCTGCTGTCGAGGCAGGAGAGAATTTGGGATTTCTTCCTGGGGACTTATCACAAAAAGTAGATCCGTACTTAAGACCAATGTATGACGCTCTATACGAGATGCTTGGTTTTGATCAGGTTACAAATTTGATAGAGAGAAGAGCAATAGAGCTAGCGCCGCTGGCATTTATGAGAGGGAGATCTCTTAATGAAAGCTTCATAATTCTGGATGAGGCGCAAAACACCACCACAGAACAAATGAAGATGTTTTTAACCAGAATGGGTTTTGGTTCGAAATCGGTTGTTAACGGTGATGTGACTCAAATTGATTTACCACCCGAGAAAGCTTCTGGCCTTAAGCATGCTATTGAGGTTTTATCCGAGATAGAGAAAATCTCTATAATTAACTTTGATCACAAGGATATTGTTCGGCATCGGATTGTGCAAAAGATTGTCGAGGCCTATGAGAAATTTAAACGCTCAAGATGACACAAAGTAATAACTCTATAGTTTTAGACATCCAAGCATCTAATGATCTAGTATTCCCTAGCTCATGTGATTTGATCAATAATGCCATTAGCATAGCCTATGAGAAGTCACTGATTAGCTATGAATATCCAATTGGTATTACAGTTCGACTGGTTGATCACGATGAGGGCTTGAGTATTAATAGCAAGTTTAATAATAAGAGTTATGCGACAAATGTTTTAGCCTTTGTAGGTGATCTTGAACAGGAAAAAGAATTGGGACTATCTCCTCCGTTTTTAGGCGATATCGTGGTTTGTTTGGGAGTTGTTGAGCAAGAGGCTAGCGCTTTGGATATCAGTGTTTCTTCTCACTTTATTCATATGGTTGTGCATGGATTTCTTCATCTATTAGGTTATGATCACTTTAATGATGAGGAAGAAAATAAAATGAAGCTTGTTGAGAATAAAGTTTTGAAAGCATTAGATGAAAGAGGAGTGCTTAATTAACGTGATGAATTTCTTAAAATCATTTTTCAAATCAAAGAAACAAGATATTGATACTTTTTATTCAATGCTGAATCAGAGCGAGTGGAAAGATTTCATCGGTAATGATGAGGTTAAAATGATCAAAGGAGTGATTGAAGTTTCTGAGCTAGAAGTCAAAGATATCATGATACCGAGGTCCAATATGATTCTGCTCGAGGCTTCACACAATTTTGATGAATTGCTTAGAATCATTATAGAATCTGGTCATTCAAGATTTCCTGTAATTGCTGATAATAAGGATGAGGTGATCGGCATACTTCTTGCAAAAGATTTATTAAAATTTTCTAAAGACGGGGAAGACAGCTTTGAAATGGACTCCTTTTTAAGACCAGCCACATTTATTCCTGAGAGTAAAAGGCTAAAAATTCTTTTAAAGGAGTTTAGAAAGAGTCGAAATCACATAGCAATTGTTGTGGATGAGTACGGAAGAACTGCAGGATTACTAACAATTGAAGATCTTTTAGAGCAAATTGTAGGCGATATTGAAGATGAGTACGATGTTGAAGACACTCCATTAATTAAAGAGGTAAAGAAAAATAAATATATTGTTGATGCCTTGATTCGAATTGAAGACTTTAATGAATTTTTCGGGACTGAATTTCTCGATGAGGATTACGACACTCTAGGTGGACTACTCACACAAACAATTGGGAGACTCCCAAATAAAAATGAGCTTGTCAATTTGAAGTCAATAACTTGCAAAATCATAGAATCAAATTCCAGACGCATAGATAGTGTAGAAGTAACAAAAATTGATTAAAAAGATTATAGTTGCTGGTTTGACCGCTTTATTTTTTTTATTGGGTTTTGAACCTTTTGGTGTAAGTTTTTTCCCTATTTTAAGCCTAGCTTTTCTTTTTTATTACGCGAAACAAAATGCACCCAAGGATACTGCAGGGTTTTTTTATCTCTTTGGATGGTTTATTTTTGCTGGAGGCCTATATTGGCTCTACATTAGTATTCACATCGTCAGCGGAGCTCCATCTTGGCTAGCAATTATTTTAATATGTTTGTTAGCAGCTGTTATGGGTATTTATTATCTGATAACAGGCTTTTTTATTAGTCTGGCTTTTAGGGAATTTAAATCTGATTTTCTGGTTCTAATATTTATAGCACCTTCAATTTGGGCTCTAACAGAAATTTTGAGAGCCTATGCAATTACAGGATTCCCATGGTTAACATTAGGTTACAGCCAAATAAATAATTTCTTAGTGGGGTGGGCACCAATAGGCGGTGTTTTCATGGTGTCTTTTATCACGGCTTTGATTTCTAGCTTGTTACTACTAATTATTATCAAGAAAAGACCTTACTTAGTTATGAGCTGTTTGTTCATTATAATATCCGCTTCATTTTTCCTCCGTTCCGTTGAATGGACAGAAAGTATGGACGAAGAATACAGTGTCGCTCTGGTTCAAGGCGGCGTTGCCCAAGAGAAGAAATGGTTAAGAAGTGAATTTTTAAAAACCCTAGAACTTTATCGGAATGCGTTAATAGGGCTAGAAAACACTAATATTGTTATATGGCCAGAAGTCTCAATTCCTGCAATCTCATCCAATGTTGAATCTTATTTAAAGGAATTGGAGGTCATTTTAAAAGAAAAAAATATAGATCTTCTTCTGCTTGGTATAAACACCAGAGACCAGAATGGTAAAGTCTATAATTCAGTGATCAGTTTAGGCAATGATCAAATTACATATAACAAAAGGCATTTGGTTCCTTTCGGCGAATATTTTCCAGTGCCAGATTCAATTAGATCCTGGATGAGAGAAATGAGATTGCCCAGCAATGATATTGCAAGAGGCTCAAACACCCAGGTAATGCCTAAAGTCGACGAGATATTCTTATCTATTTCAATATGTTACGAAGATATTTTTGGATCAGAGATCATAGATTTTCAGCCGGCTTCCAATGTATTGGTAAACGTAACAAACAACGCATGGTTTGGTAGATCAATCGCCTCAGCTCAGCATTTCCAGATGTCGAGGATGAGGGCAATAGAGACTGGGAGATACCTTTTAAGATCAACTAACACAGGGATTACTGCTATCGTTAAACCGGACGGTAAGGTGCAACAACAACTAAAGCCTTTTGAGTACTCTGTTTTAAAGGATGTTTTTGTGCCCATGGGAGGTTCCACCCCCTATTCAAATTTTGGAGACCTTTTTTGTTTGATATTAATCATAATGATTATGACATTGGGTTCGTTTATAGGTATGCTTCGTTTAAAAAATAAAAATGCCTGAAAATAAATACAACCCAAGGGAAATAGAAGCTGAGGCTCAAAAATTTTGGGAAGAAAACAAGGTTTTCGAAGTCTCAGAGGATTCTCAAAAAGAAAAATTCTATTGCTTATGCATGTTTCCATACCCAAGTGGACGACTCCATATGGGCCATGTCAGAAATTACACCATCGGTGATGTTATTAGCCGATATCAAAGAATGCTTGGGAAAAATGTGTTGCAACCTATGGGATGGGATGCTTTCGGTTTACCTGCTGAAGGTGCTGCAATAAAAAATAATATGCCCCCCGCAGAGTGGACTCGAGAAAATATTAGCTACATGAAGGATCAACTCAAAACCTTAGGTTTTGGATACGATTGGACTCGTGAACTAGCAACCTGTGATCCTGATTATTATCGTTGGGAGCAATGGATGTTCACCCGTCTTTATGAAAAAGGATTGGCATATCGAGATAAAGCACTGGTTAATTGGGATCCTGTTGAGAACACAGTTTTGGCGAATGAACAAGTTATTGATGGGAAGGGATGGAGATCGGGTGCAGTGGTTGAACGCAGAGAGCTTCCACAATGGTTTCTTAAAATCACAGATTATTGTGAAGAATTATTGTCGGGGTTAGATGATTTAGATTGGCCTGAACAGGTAAAAGTGATGCAGCGAAACTGGATTGGCCGATCAGAAGGTGTAGAAATTGATTTTATAGTTTCAAATACCACGGATGTTATCAGTGTCTACACAACTAGGCCAGACACACTGTTTGGCGCAACCTATATGGCGTTAGCCCCAGAACACCCCCTCGTGCAGTCAGCAGCTGAGAACGATCCGAAGGTAATGGAGTTTATAGAGAACGCAAAATCACAATCAGTTTCGGAGGAAGCATTAGAGAAGATGGAAAAACTGGGTGTTCCACTAGGAATTGAGGTGATTAATCCAATTAACAATAAACCAATACCAGTGTGGACAGCAAATTTTGTTCTTATGACCTATGGCACAGGCGCCATAATGTCAGTTCCAGCCCATGATCAAAGAGATTTTGAGTTTGCTAAGAAATATGACTTGGAGATTAAGCCAGTGATTGTTCCTAACAATAACGAGGCTCATGATTTTGATTCTGAAGCCTTTATTGAGGAGGGGGTATTAATAGACTCAGAGGATTTTACTTCGCTGGATTCCATATCAGCAAAAACCAAAATAGGCGACACCTTAGCTAAGAATCAGTCGGGAAGAAAAGTAGTGAATTATCGACTCAGAGATTGGTTGGTATCAAGACAGAGGTACTGGGGTGCTCCAATACCAATACTGATTAACGAGCAACAGGAAATTATTACAGAAAAGGATCAGAATCTTCCGGTAGTTTTGCCTGAGAAGGTTAAATTTGATGGTGTTAAATCACCGATTAAGTCCATGAAAGATTTCTACGAGGTCAATGACCGAGGGGAGAAAGGCTTAAAAAGAGAAACCGATACATTTGATACCTTTATGGAATCATCTTGGTATTACGCAAGATTTTGTTCAAGCGATTCAAAAGACACGATGCTCGATGATAGAGCCAAGTATTGGTTACCTGTTGATTTATACATCGGCGGTATAGAGCATGCTATTCTCCACCTTCTCTACGCACGTTTTTATCATCGATTATTGCGAGATGAAGGCCTGGTTGAAGGAGATGAGCCCTTTAAAAGCTTGCTCACCCAGGGCATGGTCTTAAATGACGGCGCTAAAATGTCTAAATCCTTAGGAAACACCGTTGATCCTGAAGAAATGATCAACAATTATGGTGCCGATACCGTTCGATTATTTATGATGTTCACAGCACCGCCTGAGCAATCCCTTGAATGGTCGGATAAAGCGATTAATGGATCCTTCAGATTTCTCAAGCGACTCTGGTCAACCGTTCAGTCTAGGAAAGACCAAATAACAGGCATTGATGACCTAGATAAAGAGGATAATTTAACAGATAAGCAAAAGGACCTAAGGAGAAAAACGCATCAGACCATAGCCAAAGTTAGCGATGATATTGGACGAAGATACACGTTTAACACGGCCATTGCTGCTGTTATGGAGTTGGTGAATGAGTTGAATGCTTTTGAAATTAATGACGATGTCGATAAACAAGTGGTCAAGGAAGCGATTAAAGCTATTATTTTGCTGTTATCACCCATAGTGCCTCATATTTGCAATAGACTCTGGCTTGATCTTGGTTATGACTCCTCAATTATTGACGAAAGCTGGCCAACGCATGATCCTGAATTGATGGTTCAGGAAACTGTGGAGATTGTCATTCAGGTCAATGGAAAACTAAGATCTAAGATAACTGTGGATCAATCCATTGATGATAAAGCACTCGAGGAATTGGTTATGATGGATGAAAAAATTAAAAAACACACAGATGGTCATACAGTTAAAAAAATTATCATCGTTCCAAAAAAGTTAGTTAATATCGTTATTTAATGAAAACATTAAAACAACTAACCTGTTTGATTGGCTTCTTGATATTAAGCTCATGTGGGTTTGAGCTTCAAAACACGGGCAATCTCAATGAAAAAATTGACTCGGTCTATATCCAGACAGTAGACCCTTATTCATCGTTCTTCAGAAGCATCAAAGATTCTTTGAGGAATAACGGGGTAATGATTTCTGATAAAAGAGATGAGGCATCCTACGTTCTGATTATAAAAGAAGACATATCCAGTGACAGAATATTAAGCATTTCCGCTACAAATACTCCTATGGAATATGAAATAGCCTACCAAGTTGTATGGTCTTTATTTAAAGGGAATCAAGAGATCATCTCCGATACAAAACATATTGAGACCCAAGATTATAGCTTTGATCAGAACCGGTTATTGGGCAAAAGAAAAGAGGCCGAATACTTAAATGACTCCCTTGCTGCAAAAATAAGCAACGGTGTTTTGTTAAAGTTGGGTAGTATTTAGTTATGGCATCACTTCATTTTACATATTCAACGATGAACGCAGGCAAGTCCACAGCTCTTTTGCAG
>CAZLQT010000050.1:1011-8267 GCA_964561815.1 uncultured Woeseia sp. | reverse complement strand
GGTTTGCTGCAACATAATTTCTGAAATCCATGTCTTATAGATGTTGGGATCTTGCTGCCATGGCAGATCCTTTCTTCCATGAGCATCCCACCATTTTAAAAGTGGACTTGTAAAATTAATGTGGTGTGTAGATCCCAAAAACTTTTAACCGACGATCTTTGTGGCGCCAATAAAAGCTGTAATGAAAATTAAAATATAAGTTGCATGGACCCATCTGAGAGTGAGGTTCATTCCACCACTGATTGAAGATTCTATTTCTGGGTTGGATCCCTCTGTTGCCAGCCTTTCATAAGCTAAACCTAATGGAAAAAATGCAACTTCAATCCCAAGTATAGTTAAATTAACCAAGCCGTATAAGCCAACCTTGAGAGCCACTGAATTAGCTTCATAGGGCCCGTATCCCATAAAAGATGATATAGCCACTATTATGAGACCAACTCCCAGTGAAGCTACGATAAATCGATTGATTTTTGATAGTTGTTGTCCCCATGGCTCATTCAAATTAGCCGCGCCTCCAACATTAATCACTAACCACGCCAGTGTAAATAGCCACATCATTGTTAAGGTGGTTGCAGATGGATCAATATAGCCAAGCGTCTTAGATAATTGGACACCAAAAGGTAGGGCCATCACCCACATGACTCTAGGCAATAACTCTATCTTCAAAGCCATCTCTAGCATTTGGAATCTAGCCTCTACTCCAAGATTTGGATCTGTTGATTTTTTTGAGCAAAGCATGACTCCCACATCAGTTCCGAGCCAGAAGACAAACATACAGATGTGTAAGAATTTCCAAATTTCATATTCAGCCATTATCTAACCCTCAATTAGTTTTAGTTCGATTTAACTTCTGGCTCAACCAACTCTCCATCTTCTTGCCAGATATATAGTTCTCCGATGTACATTGCCAACATGGCTTGTGTTTCCTCAGATGAATCATCACCTTCCATGGCATCGAGATTTCTCTGTGCAAGTTCTATTGCCCTTGGAACTCTCCAATCTCTAAATGCTCTACTTTGTTCCATATTCACTGAGACTCTAGTTAGATCCAAGTATTCATCTGTAACTGTAACCTCAACACCGGACCATGTTAAATTTACATCGGCCATCTTTCCTCTCCTTAAAATTAAGCTCTGATTAGATTATGATTTAATGAAAATATTTTGACAACTCTTTATCAACTAAAAACTTTCATATATTCTAGGGGAGCAATAATAAGAGGAGAGATAAACTTATGAGACCTCATGTAGAACTAATTCAACAAAGTGACCTATGCTGGCACCCCGCTGAACTTCATGGTGGAACAGGTAGAGTCATGCAAAGAAATTTATCATACGACGAAGAAGATGGTTCTTGCTCAACAAAACTTTACTTTGAAACCGCATGGGATAGACCTGGTGGATATCATGAAGCGGACACAGAATGGTTTGTGCTTGAAGGCAAAGTGAAGATGGGGGACAACGTCTTTGGTCCTGGGATGTATTGGCGAGCTCCTGCGGGCTTAAGAGTCCCAGATATAAGTGTCGATAAAGGCTCTGAAGTTCTTATATTTAGAGAGTATGGGGACTGGGGTTTTTCAGTTTCTGAAACAGATCGGAGTGAGTTTATACCTGAAGGCGGGAATACCGCATCGGAAAAAGCAGGAGTATTGACTATTTGTGATTCAGCAAAAATGGATTGGATGGACAATATATATGAAGGCGATACTCAAAGATTCTTGCAGCTAAAAATCCTATACCATGATCCATCTCCTGAAGGACAAAATGAAAAAGGATTTATCACAATGTTGGGATGGGCGCCTCCAGGCTGGACGGATGATAGACTTATTCATCACCCTATTTTTGAAGAAGCCTATACCCTAACCGGTCACATGGATTACAATTTTGGTCGATTTACACCTGGCACGTATTTCTTTAGACCCGCTAAAGTTAAACACGGTCATTTCACAGCTGGTGAAGAAATGGGTACAAGTTGGATCTTTAGGTTAGATGGAGCACTAATTAACTGGGTTACATTGAACTCTGACGTAATTGTAAAGGGCGATGCTGTCAACTATGATCCAGTAACGCAAGCACCGCTAATGGCTGGAATTCCAGTAAGATCTAAATCAACCGGTCCATGGGATCTTGACGGCCAGTAATTATTGATTGCTAAGCCTAGACTAAACAAAACCTAATGAGCGGTATCATCGACATTGTGGTCAATATGTTCACTCCACAAGAGGTGGAGCTTGGGCAGACTGGTTTGGATGAAGACTTTAAAAAACAAATCAGGATGCCTGAAGAGATGAGAGCTGGTGTTAGTATTCCTGATTATCTTAAAAAGATGGACCAAGCTGGTGTTGAAAGATCCTTATTGATCGCAGTAAGAGGTGGTGATATTAGAGTTCCTGAGGGATTTGAAGTCCCTTACGAGAGCGTTCATAGTGTTTGCCAAGACTACCCCAACAGATTTTCAGGGCTGGCTGGTGTTGATCCATTTAGAGGAATGCAAGGATTAAAGGATCTAGAGGTTGCGGTCAAGGAATACGGCTTTGTTGGTGCACATTTATATCCTCACTGGTGTGAATTGCCACCAGATCATAGAAAGTATTATCCCTATTACGCTAAATGTTGTGAGCTTGATATACCGATTATGATGCAAGTGGGCCATAATTTAATCTATTCGAGAAACAGAAGGTTGCCGAGTGTGGGACGGCCCATTTACTTAGATCAAGTTGCGATTGACTTCCCGGATCTAAAGCTCATAGGAATCCATATTGGGATACCTTGGACAGAAGAGATGATTTCAATGTGCTGGAAACATGAAAATGTTTATACTGCTGGTGATGCTTATGCGCCTAAATACTGGCCTGAAGCTTTTGTTCATTATGCAAATTCATACGGCAAACACAAAGTAATGTTTGGCACTGACTGGCCAGTTATCGATCCAATAAGAGCAGTTGACGAATTTAATGATCTCAATTTTAGAGATGAGGCTAAAGATCTTATTCTCCGAGAAAATGCCATCCGAGTGTTCAAATTGAATCAATAGCGTGAGCAAAAACATAAACCCTCCTCAAACCTTCAGACACCTTTCTATTCCAGACGGGATTCGATCAGCAATGTCTAGAAATCCGGAAAAAATTGCTTACAAACATGGTCAAAAGACAAGAAGCTATAAGGATCTTGTTGAGAGGATGGATAAGATCTCTTCAGCTCTGTTAGCTAATCTAAAAGAAAAAAAAGGTCATGTTGCCATTGTTGCCTCTAATTCAATTGAATACATGGAAATTGTCCTCGGCTCATCACAAGCCGGCATCCCTATAGCCACAATCAATCCTAAGCTATCAGCCAATGAGATTGTTGCTATATGTGATAATGCAGAAGCAATGGTGTTATTTGTCGATGAAGCATCATCAAAACTTCTTAGTGAAAGTACGTTTTCTAGTGTTGAAAAGATTGTAACTATTAATGATGGGCTCGAAGACTGGATTAATCGTAGTAAACCCATAGCAAACAGGCCTATAGTTATGGAGTGGGATGTATTTACAATTCCCTACACTTCTGGCACAACAGGTCAGCCGAAAGGGGTTTTGGTACCACATAGATCAAGGATTCTTACTTTGTTTGGCATGGCGGTTGAGTATGGTTGCTACTCTCCAGATGATCGTTTTTTAGCCATTGCTCCAATGTGTCATGGTGCTGGAATGATTTTTTCTTTAGCGCCTATATTTTTTGGAGGGTATGCAGAGATCATGGATCAATTTGATCCAGAACGTATCGTAACAACTTTTGTGGATGAGAATATTTCTGGTTTCTTTGGTGTGCCAACTCATTTCCATGGAATGCTCGCACTTGAGAAGACGGTTCTTCAAAAAGCCTCAAAACATCAATTGAAGACTATTATTTCCAATGCGGCTGCCTTGCCTCAACAAATTAAAGAACAATTGGTGGATCAATTTGGTGATGGACTGCTTCATGAAACATATGGTTCGACAGAAGGTGGGATTATCTCTAATCTCAGACCAGATGATCAACTTCGAAAAAAGCAGTGCGTTGGTCAGGCGTTTCCATGTACAGAAATCAAAATACTCGATGACTCTGGTAAGAATTGTGAACCTGATGAGGTAGGCGAATTATTTTCTACCAGTCCCTACCTTTTCAATGGTTATTGGAAAAGATCTGAAGAGACTAAAGAGGCTTTACACGATGGCTGGCTGACTGTTGGCGATATGGCGAAACAGGATGAAGAAGGCTATTTATATATTGTTGATCGTAAAAAAGATATGGTGATATCAGGTGGCATTAATGTTTACCCAAGAGAGGTGGAAGAGGTCTTATTCAAACACCCGAATGTTTCAGATGCTGCAGTCATTGGGATACCAGACGAAAAATGGGGCGAAGCCATAAAGGCATATATTGTTACGACGACTTCTAGTGAGGGAGATGCTGAAGAGATTCGATCTTTTTGTGAAAAGGAGATCTCAAAAATAAAAGTGCCAAAAATCATAGAATTTATCAAGGAGATTCCCAGAAATGCAGGTGGTAAAGTTTTAAAAACTGAATTGAGAAAGAATCATGACGAGTGATAAGCAAATTAGCGTTCAATTTTATTTTGATTACAGCTGTCCTTGGACTTATCTGGGCTATAAAAGGCTTATACAAACAACTACAAGAACTGCTTCTCTTATAGAGTGGAAACCAATTAATTTAGAAATAGTTAGTACGTCATTAAATAAACCTAAAAAAGAAAGTCCAAAATATATTACAAACTATAGAAAAAAAGACTTACAAGACTGGGCATCTTATTGCAGTCTTGATATTAAAGAGCATAAGAACTTAGACCATCGTATCTCTCTGAAAGCATCTCGCGGGGCTTTTTTTGCCTTATCTGAAAATAAAATTGTCGATTATAGCTCAGAAGTTTTCAAAGCATTTTTTAGTGACCTTGCAGATATATCAGACGATCAAGTATTAATAAATATTGCTGAAAAGTTGGATATGGATATAGAAGCATTTAAAGAATCTATACAGAATGATCTTCAGGATGAAAAAATTAAATCTAACTGTGAAGAGCTTATCAGTAAAGGGGGTTATGGTAGCCCGACTATGATCGTGGATAAACAACTCTTCTTTGGCAATGACAGAATGAATTTAGTTGAATTCGCCATAGGGCAAGCTAGTGGAAAAGTTCTGGTGTTGCCTGGGCAACATGACGCTTAGAATATCTTTATGGTACATTAATCTTATGGAAAGCAGCTTTAAGACAAACAGAAGAAAATTTATTTTAAGCTCTGCTGTGGCCACTTCAGCGGCACTTAATTATTCATCATCAATTGTTGCTCAATCAACTGAACCCTATAGGGCCTGGGAAGACCTAGCGAGAAAAAAATGGACGTGGGATAGTGTTACCCATTCAACCCATGGGACCAATTGTACCGGTCAATGCGCTTTTAATGTTTATGTCAAAAATGGAGTAGTTTGGAGAGAGGAGCAACAGGGAGAATACGGAGCTTCAAGCGATGCTCCTGATTATGGCCCTAGAGGCTGTCAGAAAGGTTTGAGCCATTCGAGATACATGTATGGAAAGCAAAGAATTCTCTATCCAATGAAACGAAAAGAGAACACTGAACGTGGGGAAGGTAAATGGGAGAGGATTTCCTGGGATCAAGCAATGCTGGAAATAGCCGATAGGTTTCTTGATTACAATGTCGAGTATGGCCCTGAGTCAATAACCTGCGGATTAGGCACTCAAATGGTTATGAAAAGGGCCTCATATGCGAGCATACTTAGATTTGCAAATGTCAGTGGGGTTCAGATGCCTGAAGCATTTGCAGGTGTGGGCGATCTTTTTTCCGGTGCTCAAATTACCTATGGTCATGTGACTTTAGGTAATACCATGGCAGAAATCTATAAATCAAAATGTTGTCTAATCTGGTTCTGTAACCCAGCTGTTACCCGAATTCCTGATGCTCACTTCTTTTGGGAAGCGAAATATAACGGCACTGAAGTTATCACAATAACTCCTGACTTTAATGCTACGGCAATGCATTCAAGCAAGTGGTTAAATCCAAAACCAGGAAGTGATATTGCTTTAGCAATGGCCATGGTTCATACCATACTAGATGACAAAAGTTACGATGTGGGCTATATCAAAGAGCAATCTGATCTACCTTTCTTGGTTAGGAAAGATAACTATAAGTACATTAGAGAAGCAGATATCCTGGACCAACCAAACGCTAGAGATAATCTCTTTTATATTTGGGACGAAGCTAGCCAAAGTCTTCAAGCAGCGCCAGGGACAGGAACACCGCCACCGCCTCCTCCAGGCACTCCAGAACATCTTATACCTCCAATGCCCTCAATAGATCTTGGAGAGCTAGATCCAGCGTTGGAGGGAGAATGGGTTATTGAAACCAAAGATGGTCCGGTGACAGTTACAACGGTTTTCGAGTTAACCAAACAAAGAGCTTTAGATCACACGCCTGAAATGGCTGAGTCAATTACAGGAATTAATGCTGAGGTTATTAAAGAAGTAGCAAGAACTTTTGCTAAAGCTGAACCCAGTATGATTTATGCAGGTTATCGGGCTTCTAAATATCTACATGGTGATTTACTGCAAAGAGCTTTATTTTTATTACTGTGTCTAACAGGCAATACAGGTAAAGAAGGTGGAGGACTGACCATAACAAATTTAGCTAAAGACGATGCAGTCTTTCCTTTCGCGATGAGGAACCCTGTTGCTGCTTTTAGAGTAGCTACCCTGTCAAGATGGGATTATGTTCATGGCAACATGAAAGAATTAAATAAAGACGTTTATGGCGAAGAGCTTGCAGAAGAATATGATAAATATTTTCAGGAATCAGTGGATAAAGGCTGGTTCCCTGATTACTCAAAGGTCCCTTGGAAAATGGGAATGTTTTCTGGTACTAATGCTGCCAGTTGGAGATCCTCGGGTCAGCATTGGAGAGAAAATGCATTTGGAAAACTAGATACGACTGTGACTTTTGCAACCGATATGGGTACAACTGCAATGTACTCTGATTATGTTTTACCAATTGCTCATCATTATGAACGACACGATTTTCATTTAGAGCCCAGAACTCCATTTATGCAAGTTATAGATAAAGCCGTGGAACCACTTGGCGAGTCTGTTGATGATTGGACTGCCTATGAAAGACTGGCAAAAGCCATATCCATAAGAGCTCAGGCAAGAGATGTACAGCCGATACATGATAATGTTGTTGTTGTGCCTTTTAAGAGAGACTTAAAAAA
>CAZLQT010000050.1:0-1001 GCA_964561815.1 uncultured Woeseia sp. | reverse complement strand
CCATGATGACTTTACCAGCGATGGAACGATAAAATCTGTTAAAGATGTAATTCAGTTTCTTCTTGATAATTCAAGCGGCATCCAAAATGTCACTTATGACGAGCTTGCTGAAAAAGGCTTTTTGAGAAATAAAGGATCCGAAACAACAGTTCATACCAAGGAATCACCTTACTATTCAGAAATCTGGGACAATGTTAATGAGAAAATTGGCTACAAAACACTAACACACCGCCAACAGTTCTATATCGATCATGATTGGTTCTTTGAATTTGATGAAGTTTTACCACGTCATAAAGATGCCCTGGTTAATGAAGGCTACCCTATGAAAATGTTAATGGGACATGCTCGTCATGGGATCCATAGTATGTGGAGAGATGACAGTTTCCTTCTTAGCCTTCAAAGGGGTGAGCCTGATGTGTATGTAAACCCTGATGATGCAAGCAATAAAGGAGTTGATGACGGTGATCTAATTAAAGTTTTCAGTAAAGCAGGCTCATTCATAGCACAAGCACATGTCACCTCAGCTATGGGGCCTAACATGATGTATATGTATCATGGTTGGGATCCTATGATGTTTAGAAATAGACAAAACTTTGGAGCTGTTGTGCAAACTGGGGGTTTGATTAAGCCGACATCCCTCGTAGGTGATTATGAGCATTTGGGATGGAGACCATTTGCCTATGAACCTAATCACACCTTCCATGATTACACGTGTGACTTTGAAAGATATATAGAGGCCTAGACTTTAAAAAACATCCTCTCTTGGCACAGGCTTTAAGAATAGAAAGATAAGTGCTGCAGCAATTATTGGTATAATCCCCACTATTGTATATCCCATATTCCAACCATAATTAGTAGCTGCATAGGTTATAGCCAAAGGCCCTAAGCCAAAACCCAAGTTAATTGCTAATGTTCCACAAAAACTAGCTCCTGTTGCTCTAACCTCGGCTGGGAAGTTTTCAGCAATAAAGGTTGCCATGACAGCATAAGCACCATAAAAA
>CAZLQT010000049.1:0-8809 GCA_964561815.1 uncultured Woeseia sp. | reverse complement strand
GAAGTAATCGCATCATTGGGATCGGTTCTGCCAAGTCTTTCTCAATTTCACCCGTTACTCTTGTTTGGCTGCCTGTTAGCTTAAACGGTAGGTTTTTAATAAATGTTTTCATAACCCGATTATCTGAGAGGGCTAGAGCAGGATTAGATTGTGTGGTTTTCTTAATTTGTCTTAAGGCTAGCTGGTTAGCTATTAACTCCTCTGCAACCAATCTTCTTAATGGTTCAAATTTCTCATTATCATTAACCTCTGAAGGCAAGGGCCGGTGTATTTTTGATAAAGCATCCCTTAGTGAGCCCAAACCCATTTCAACTATGATTTCATCGGGAAGAATTTCCTCAATGTTTTTAAGCTGTTCTTTTAAGCTTGCATTCACGATTTGCCGCAGCTTGGTTTGTGAAAGACCTTTTGTTGTTGGATAAACAGGCGTTAATCTTTTTGATAAAGACGCCGGGTTTTCTGGATCAATAACTTGATATTGAGGATGAATCATCTCAATGCCCGAGGACGTTTTTCTTGTCTTCCCGTAACATCTTACAAGCGTATCCCGACTTAAATTTTGCGCCTGATACTTAGAAAAAGTAAAAAATCTCATGGTTAGTATTCCAGTATCGTCAGATAACTGAACAAGCATCATACGCCTGCCCCTATAGACAATACTGCACAGTAAAACCCTACCTTCAATCAGCGCTTCCTCGTCTGGGATAAGAGCACCTATTTTTTTTAACTTCGTTCTATCTTCATATCGAGTTGGAAGCAAAAACAAAAGGTCTGATTGCTTATTAATACTTAATTTAGCTAGCTTGTTTTTAAGCGCGGGCCCAACCCCTTTTAGATCTGTAAGTTCCTCATTGCTCATACTTGAATCAGAAACTCTTAACAATAGTTTAGTTGGATTCAGCAGCCTCTGCGACTACCTCAACCTCAACCTCTGAAGCTTTGGGGAGAGCTGAAACCTGGACCAAAGCTCTGGCAGGATACGGGGGACTAAAAAGAGAAGACATTACTTGATTGACAGCGTCAAAGTTATTGATATCTGTTAGGTAAATATTGACTTTTATAATGTGACTTAAGTTTAGGTTTTCGGCTGCCAGGATAGCCTCTATATTTTTAAATACCTGCCTTGTTTTTGCCTCAATATCCCCTTCAGTCATTTCCCCTTCTTGGTTAAGAGGTATTTGTCCTGACAAAAATAACAACCCCCCAGACTTAACCGCCTGAGAATAAGGCCCAATTGCTTGTGGCGCTTCATTGGTAGAAATAATTTTAGACATTTTGTTGCTCCTATTTTAATGCAGGCTTCTTGAAACCTTCTCAACATTTCCCATAGCTTTTATGCCTCGCATAATATCTGCTAGATCCTTTCTGCTGGATACTTGGATTTGAAACTGGATATCAATGGTTTCGTCTTCATATTCAGTGGCCAAAGAAACTTGCTCTACATTGCACCCGTTGTCAGCCAGTTTACCTGCTATAGCAGCCAACGAGCCAGGTTTATGTTTAGCATGGACTGTAATCTCAGTAGATAACTCATGGTCTATATCATCGCTCCACTCAGCGCCGATCCAGCGACTGCTCTCTTTTATAAAAGTGCCTAAGTGATGACATTTTCTTCTGTGGATAACAAGGCCTTTTACTTTGCTTAAATGGCCTATGATATTGTCCCCTGGAATTGGTAAACAGCACTTAGCAAAATTTATAGACACCCCCTCTGTTCCTTTGATCAGAAGCGGCTTATGATCACCTGATTTGTTTTCTAGTTGTTCATCACCAAGAAGAATTTGTGCCATAAGAAGCGGGTTTTTGTCCCCGACGCCCATGCTTTCATAGAATTGTTCCATATCTTTAAAGTCCATTCTTTCTAATAGGGCGCTAATTTGCTCTTTTTTAATATTTCTTTGCTTTTTACCAAGGGCGTTTAAGGCGTTATCAAATAAGCGTTTTCCCAGAACAATAGTTTGTTCAACATTCAGGTCCTTTAGATATGCTCTCAGGTTATGTCGTGCCTTTGCGGTGGTTATAAAAGACAGCCAACTTGGGTCAGGGCTGGAATATCGGGAGGTCATAATTTGCACTGTTTGTCCGCTTTCTAAAACAGTCCTCAATGGAACTTGAGAACGATCTATTTTTGCGCCTATGCAACTGTTCCCTATGTCTGTATGAATAGCATATGCAAAATCAACACAAGTGGAGTTATTTGGCAGTCGATAAATATCGCCATCAGGGCTAAAGACATAAATTTTATCTGGGTACAGATCGAGCTTGATTCTTTCCAAAAATTCTTCAGGGTGCGCCGTTCCTTGAATTTCTTTGATGTTAGCAAGCCACTCTCTTGCCTTAATTTGGGGAGATGTATCGTCCCCACTCGCAGATTTGTATTTCCAGTGTGCGGCAATACCGCTTTCAGCGACCTGGTCCATGTCTTTAGTTCTAATCTGAATCTCGATTGGCGTACCATTTGGACCGAGTAAACTGGTGTGGATTGACTGGTAACCATTAACCCTAGGAATAGCAATGTAGTCCTTAAATTTGCCTATGATAGGTTTATAGACCTCATGAACCAAACCAAGAACTTGATAACATTCTTGTGTGCTATTAACAATTATTCTTAAGCCGTAAACATCTATTATTTTATCAAGCGAGAGATGTCTTCGCTTCATCTTTGTGTAGATGCTATAGAGGTCTTTCTCTCTTGCGGTAATTTGATGTTCTATGTTAGCTTCATTGAGCTTTTTAGATATCCTTTTATTAATTTTCTTTAGTATTCGTTTTTGGTTTCCGAGCTTTCTTTTTAGAGATGAGCTCAGAATCTTGTGCCTAAATGGATACCCGTATTTAAAAGCCGCTTCTTCAAGAGCTGTTTTTATATTAAAAATTCCAAGCCGATTTGCAATTGGAGCGTAGATCTCTAGAGTTTCTTTAGCAATTTTAATTTGCTTTCCTTGTTCGAGGGCGTGAAGGGTTTGCACATTATGAAGCCGATCAGCTAGTTTAATTAAGATAACCCTTATATCTTTGACCATTGCCAACATCATTTTTCTAAAACTCTCTGCTTGATGATGTTTTATATCACTGTGCTCAATCTGATCAAGCTTGCTTACACCATCAACAAGGCTCAACACTTCTTCACCAAACTCTTTACTTAAAAGCTCCTCATTTACAACAGTGTCCTCAAGCACATCGTGTAAAAGACCGGCTGCTATGGATTCTTTATCAAGGCGCAAGTCAGCCAGAATGCTGGCGACACCTGTAGGGTGGACTATATAAGGCTCCCCAGTCTTTCTTGACTGATGCTCGTGGGCAGCGCTTGAGTATGCGTATGCTTTTTTTATTAAATCAATATCCTTTTCATCTAAATAATCTAATTCAGAGATCAATTGCTTTAATAATTTAGTTGGTTTTCGCCCCAACATCTCATCGGCATATTTTTTAACACTCTCAGGCAATTTTTTTGTTCGCTTTGTTTAATACTATAGAAATAATTCTACAACAGCAGACGCTGTTTTTTGAAATTGGTTTGTTATATATCCTTTTGAGACCTAAGCTATTTCGCTTTCAGTTTTAGCGAGCTCTTCAGCCAGCTCTTTTTCCAGATCACTTTCTGTCTTATGAAAGTCAGGATTATCAAGGTGTCCGTCAGCGATTTCCCTAAGAGCAAGAACAGTTGGCTTATCGTTCTGTTCTTCTTCAAGCAAAGTTTCAGAACCGTTAGCAATTCTTCTCGCCCTCTTTGACGCAACTTTTACGAGAGCAAAAATGCCCTCAGTGTGTTCTAAACAATCTTCTACCGTAACTCTAGCCATAACATCTACCACTTAATTTAGATGGCATAGATTACTTGTAGATCAGTAGATGTCAATAGGTTTCTATGTTCTAGAACGAAAGCTATGAATTATTGTTATGACCTTCTCATCTAGAGGACCTAAGGCGCTTGGATCTTTAATGAATGCTGTTATAGCCTCAACAGTTGAAGCTACATCTGCATTAATAAAGACTTTGTCAAAGTTTTTATATTGATTTATATCGTTTAAGGCCTCATCAAACCTCAGTTGAATTTCTTTACTGCTGTCTGTCCCTCTTTTTCTCAGTCTTAGCATCAACTCTTCTTTTGAGGGCGGGATTATAAACAACATCAAGCAATCCGGTCTTTCTCTTTTAATTTGCATAGCTCCTTGCCAGTCGATTTCAAGAATGACATTTAGACCTTTTTTTAAACTCTCTTCCACCTCTTTTATGGGGGTGCCGTAAAAACAATCAAAAACTTTGGCGTGCTCTAGGAATGATTTTTCTTCAACCATAGAAGAAAATAATTCTGAAGAAATAAAATTATAATCTTTGCCATCGACCTCATTAGCCCTTTTTTTTCTGGTTGTGTATGAAACAGAAGCAATTAAATTTTCGTTGGTATTAATGAGTTCTTTTACGATAGTGGTCTTCCCCGTGCCAGATGGAGCAGAAATTACAATTATTAAAGGACTGTTAGTACTCATTACCACAACAAATATATAATGCTTTGTTAAATTACCCTATAAAATTTTTTCAAAAAACAAATGAAGAAAAACACTTTAGTACTCGCGTCTAACAATGAGCATAAGATTCTTGAAATTAAGGAAATGCTCGGTTCAACCTACGAAATTTTGAAACAAGCTGATTTCAATATAGACCCAATACCCGAAACAGGAAAGAGCTTTAAAGAGAACGCCATTATCAAAGCGCGCAAGGTTCACGAAATAACTGGCTTAACCACCATTGGAGATGACTCCGGTTTGGTTGTCGAGGCACTAGGCGGGGAGCCCGGAATATATTCTGCTCGATACAGTGGTGAGGATGCAACTGACGAAGATAACAACAGGAAATTATTACAAAAACTAAAAGAGTCAAACATCAAGAACAGGAAGGCTAGGTTTGAGTGCATAATTGCATTTATAGAATGCGAACAGCCAAAAAAGATTTATACATTTAGCGGAACGTGGGAAGGGGAAATCTTGTTAAAGCAAAAAGGATCAAGAGGGTTTGGGTATGACCCGCTTTTTTTTGATCCAAAAATAGGGAAGACATCAGCAGAGCTTGAAGCTAAACAAAAAAACAAAATAAGCCATCGAGCAAAAGCGCTTGCTGGGCTGAAGCGTCATATTTTATGAAATTTTATAAGCTCGACTCTCTATAAAGTGTTGATCATTAATGAAAATGATGTTTTGAGCCCGCAGAACAATTTGTTTAATTATTCACAGAAAAGAAAATCTTCAATATTTTATGATTCAATTAGAGATCATTTCAACTATTTTACAATAAAAGATCTTTATAAGTTATTGATAAAAAAAAAGAAAAGATAAAACTGTATAATTTTTACACAATTTTGGAATAATCAGCGTTTATGAACATATTGGTTTATTTTTTGTTCTTTTCCACAAAGTTATCCACAGATTTTGTGGATAACGCCAACAACACTTGCATCTAATTTTCTTGAAAATGTGAACACAAGTCGTTATCCTTGCCACCCCAAAAATATTTGGATTTGATAATAAATAAAATAAGAACTTGATCGGCTAAAAATGAAAAAAGAAACACATCCAGAATATAAAGAAATTAAAGTTACTTGTTCTTGTGGCAACTCTTTTGTAACCAAGTCAACTTTACTTGAAGACCTGGCTATTGAGGTTTGCTCATCATGTCATCCGTTCTATACAGGGCAACAAAAGATAGTCGACACTGCCGGCAGAGTTGACAAGTTTAGAAAACGATTTGGTATCCAGTCTTAGTGCCCAGAAGTATATAAGTGTCAAAAAAAGACAAAACCATCAGCCTTAAAACTGACTCGGGTTCATTAGAGCTTGATCTTAAAGAGGCAACCATAGGCCCAGGAGTGATTGACATAAGGACGCTCTATGGCCAAACAGGGTTGTTTACATTTGATCCTTCCTACTCAGCTACAGCTAGTTGTGAAAGCTACATTACCTATATTGACGGAGCGGAAGGCATACTAGAATACAGGGGCTACCCAATTGAACAACTTGCAGAATTAAGCACTTATTTAGAGGTTGCATATTTACTCTTCAATGGAGAGCTACCGAGCGAAAATAGTCTTCAAGACTTTAGATCTAGTGTTAAGGCTAATATGGTAATGCCTGAGCAAACAACAAAACTGTTTCAAGGTCTCGATAAAGATTCTCACCCTATGGCCATGCTTACTACAGCAATGGCATCACTCTCTAGCATTTTTCATGATGACATAGACATTAAAAGCCATGAAGACCAGAAAAAATTCTTTTTTAATGTGCTCGGCAAAACACCCATATTGGTGGCCAGTATTTTTAACCATAGAAACCAAACAGATATAGGGCAGTATGACGAAGAGCTAAGCTATTCAGAAAATATTTTGAGACTATTTTTTGGGGGTAATGACGAGTACAAGATAGACCCTGTTTTTGCTAAAGCCCTGGACATACTTATGATTTTGCACGCAGACCACGAGCAAAACTGTAGCACCTCATCGGTTAGATTAACCGGAAGCTCTGGCACAAACCCATATGCCGCTATTGCAGCAGGGGTCGCAGCATTGTGGGGCCCTGCACACGGCGGTGCAAACGAAGCTGTTGTTAAAATGTTTGGCGAAATAGGCAGCAAAGACAATATTCCAAAGTATATTGCAAAAGCTAAAGACAAAGACGACCGGTTCAGACTTATGGGATTTGGTCACAGGGTTTATAAAAACTTTGACCCCAGGGCAACGATTATCAGAGAAGAGTGTTACAAGGTCTTGAACGCCATGGAGAATGATGATGACCCGATGTTTGAGCTTGCTCAAGAGTTAGAGCAAATAGCCCTAAAGGACGAATACTTTATAGAGCGCAATTTGTACCCTAATGTTGATTTTTATTCTGGCATTATTTATCAAGCAATGGGCATACCAAAAGAGATGTTCACAGTTATGTTTGCTTTAGCTAGAACTGTAGGCTGGGCCACACACTGGTGTGAGATGCAATCACAACCAAAACTAAAGATTGGTCGACCAAGACAACTCTATCTTGGCGAACAACGACGAGATTATATTGCGATCGATCAGCGATAATATAATTTCTTCACCAATTCTACTCCAACTTAATATAATCTTTGCTTTATCGCTTTTTACTATTGATGCCAAAAAAGACTAACAATATTCTGCTCGTCGGACCCATGGGTTCGGGAAAAACCTCTGTGGGCAAATTGCTCGCAAACGATTTAGAAAAAAGATTTCTTGATACCGATGAGCAAGTCATGAAAAAGACAGGCGTAGATATTTCATATATTTTTGATATGGAAGGCGAAGAAGGTTTTAGAAAAAGAGAACGTTTGGCATTAAAAGAGTGCTTAAATGATAATAATCTCGTTCTTTCCACTGGAGGAGGGGTTGTTCTATCTCAAGACAACAGGGACTTACTAACAGCTAGAGGCACCGTGGTTTATCTTCAAGCAAGCATTGATTCCCAGGTTGAAAGAACAGCAGCAACTAATAATAGGCCGCTTTTACAAAACAAAGACCCCGAAGAAACCCTTGAGGAACTGATGTTGACAAGAGCTCCTCTCTATGAAGAAATAGCAGACATAACAATTATTACTGACAATAAATCTTTGAAAGAGATGTCAAAAGAAATACAAAGAGCAATCAATGAACATTGAAACCGTAAGCTTAGGAGACAGAAGCTACCCAATATTTATAGGTAGGGGTTCAAGCTCTGAGTCAGAATCAATTGCTGATTCTGTAATCGGCAACGATGTGATTATTCTAACCAATGACACAGTTGGCCCGCTCTATCTTGACCAGATTAAAGAAAATTTATCGGATAAAAATATCATTACTTTCACGCTCCCAGACGGCGAACAAGAAAAAACATTAAAAAATGTTCACAAAGTTATTCATCACATGCTTGAAGCAGGGTTTGGGCGTGATGCAACACTCATTAGTTTAGGCGGTGGCGTGATTTGTGATATGGGGGGCTTTGCCGCCTCTATTTTTATGCGTGGGATAAATTTAATTCAAATCCCAACAACCTTGTTAGCACAGGTTGATGCTTCCGTTGGCGGCAAAACTGGTGTTAACAATAATTACGGTAAAAACCTAGTCGGATCTTTTTACCAGCCATCAGCGGTTATTTGCGATACCGGCTTTCTCTCAACATTAGACGAGAAAGAAATATCAGCGGGCCTAGCTGAAATAATCAAATACGGGCTAATACACGATAAAGAGTTTCTAACCTGGTTAAACGACAACATTCAAAATATTTTAAAACAGGACCGGGCAGCACTCGGGCATGCAATACAGCGTTCCTGCCAAATCAAAGCAGAGATTGTGAGCGCAGACGAAAAAGAGCAGTCCATTAGAGCCATTCTTAATTTTGGCCACACTTTTGGGCACGCCATAGAACTTCAAACAGGCTATAGTCAGTGGTCGCATGGAGAAGCGGTTGCAGCAGGCATGGTTTTGGCATCTGAATTATCAGCTAAAATGTCATTGATCTCCAAAGAAGAGGTTGTGATGGTTAAAGATCTACTCACTCGAGCTGGCCTACCCATAGAGCCACCCAACATTAATGCCAATGATTTTATAACAGCTATGAAAAGCGACAAGAAGGTTAAGGACAGAAAAATTCAACTGGTATTGTTAAAAAAGATGGGTGAAGCGTTTTTAACATCAGAGTATTCTGAAGAAGATCTTTTAGAGATTCTGGGAGGATAACTAAATGTCTATAGATAACAACGACAGACTAATCTTTGCACTCGATGTCCCAGAGGTTGGTCGCGCCAAAGAATTAGTTCTAGAGCTTGGTGATAG
>CAZLQT010000048.1:0-8871 GCA_964561815.1 uncultured Woeseia sp. | reverse complement strand
TACCGCTTCTGGAAAAGAGGAGGCCAAATCTTGAATAATCTCGCGCTGACATATCGATGCAGCAATAGGTTAGAACATTATCAGCGCTGTCCCTCCACAATGTTGAATTATCAGCACCAATAGGCTTTAAAATTCTTTCATTAAGAAGCTCATCCGCTTTTTGTCCAGTCACTCTGAATAAAATATCACCCAGCAACATTGAATTGACATTGTTGTATTCAAAAAGCACATTGGGTTTTTTTTCTACCCCTATATTTTTTGCATAATCTAAATGATCTGTCTTAAAAAACATCAACTCATGCTCGTGTTCTGGGAACTGCAGTCCTGATGCCATATTGAGGATATCTCTTATGGTGATCTCTGATCTCTCATCATTGAAGTAATCTAGGTAATCACTGACCTTATCGTCAAGACTGTTAATTTCTCCTCGATCAATGGATATTCCTATTAGACTTGCGTAAAAGCTTTTTGCCATCGACCAAGAGGTACCAAACGAGTTCTTATCAAAACCGTCTGCGTAACGCTCGCCGATCAAATACCCATCTTTAATTAAGACCACCGCTTGAGTTGCATCATCTTCAAAGGAGAGATCAAACAATCGGTCAACTTTCTCTTGATCAATAGCAAGGTCTGATGCAGATTTGATTACCCATTCATCGTCTGGGAAAACTTTAGACTCAGATGAATAAGGAACGACAAGCCCTAGTGTAAGAACTAGAACTAAAATATATATATTTCTATTGGGCATATTGATTTCTTAACTTTTACTTTAAAATAACTCTTCTGCTTGACAGAAAGGCTTTTGAGATTGAAAATCCATGATTCAAAGATTATTGGTGATGTAGCTCAGATGGTTAGAGCGTCGCACTCATAACGCGAAGGTCGGTGGTTCAATTCCACCCATCACCACCAAGTTTTAACCCATAGGGTTATTGGCTTCTAAGAAATCGCAACAGATTGTGTCTACACCTTGTTCCTGAGCTGCGCTAACCATATGACTGATAGCCATATCCATAGCGAAATCTGGAACTTGAGTTAATGTTTCACAAGCACAGTCATTAAAAGTAATTCCTTCTGCTGCACTGTTTGCTTTTTCTTTAATTGCATCTGCGTCCATTATTTTTCCTTTAAATAAAATTTATTAGCTCTGATTGTGTCAAATTTTTAATCAAACATGAAGTAGGGAGTTGAAAAAAATTAATCAATAATATGCGACAACAGTCCATCCAACAGCTTAGGTTCAAACCAGGTTGATTTAGGCGGCATGATAAGATCAGCGTCGGCGACAGAAATTAAAGCATCAATAGGTGTAGGATATAATGAAAATGCGATTGCCATTTCATTTGAATCAACTCTTCTCTCAAGCTCTTTGAGGCCTCTCGCGCCTCCAACAAAGTCAATGTTTATATCCACTCTTTCGTCTTTGATTCCAAGTATTGGATCTAGAATCAAATTGTGGAGAATACTCACATCAAGCGAATTTACGGGACTCTTATCACCATAATCACCAGTTAGCTCAAGGCTGTACCATTGCCCAGCTAAATATAGACCGAATGACTTCTCTTGACTCGGTTTAACAGGCCTGTCTGAGAGAGTGCATTTGAAATTTTTTTCTATCAGGGCAATGAGTTCATTGCTTGAGTGCCCATTTGAGGTCTTGATTAAACGGTTATAGTCTAGAATCGTCATTTTGCTTTTTGGAAAAGCAACAGCAAGAAAATAATTATAGTCTTCGTCACCGTTGTGTTTGGAATTTGCACTCATTTTTAACTCTCTAACTTTACTTGCCGCAGCAGATCGATGATGACCGTCTGCTATATAAAGAGAATCCAAGTCATTAAGAGCATGCATGACATGTTTAACGTTATTGATGCCATCAATTTTCCATATCTTGTGATGCACATCTTCTTTGCTAACAACGCTATAAATGGGTTCGTTTTCAGAAATATACTCATTAATCAGATTATCCAATCGAGTGTTATCTATATAGGTTAATAAGACAGGGCCTGTTTGAGCATTAAGAGCCTTGATGTTCTTAATACGGTCTAGCTCTTTGGCAGGTTTAGTGTGTTCGTGCTTTTTTATCAGATTATTATCATATGCATCAATAGAGGCAACAAATGCAATTCCTGTTTGACTGTGATGTTTTGTCGCAATGTTATAAACAAATAAGGATTCCTCATCATCTCTTATTAAAATATTTTTTTGAATCATGGACTCTAAATTTTCTAATCCTCGTTTATAAACCAAGGGGTCATCCGCACTAATGTCTTTTGGAAGGCCTATTTCAGGTTTTGAGATGTGAAGAAAGCTAAACGGCTTACCCTCAGCTAGAGCTCTGGCTTCCTCTGAATTAAGGACATCATACGGAGGGGCAATCACATCATCCGCATATTCAGACTCTGGCCTCAAGGCTTTAAACCCTCTACCTAGGATTTTTTCTTTGTTATCCATGAAATTTAAAATTATTATTAATGTAACGGCATTATATTAAATTATTACATCAATATAGGGGTTATATCTTGACTCGTTTTATACATAAAACCATTATTATTTTTCTCATCTCTATCCTACTCAACACTCAAGCTGATGCTTTAGAAGAGATAGTTATTGACGGTCCTCCAACTATATTGATTACCAATGTCATGATCTATGATGGAACCGGCGCCATACCTTTTAAAGGACAAGTAAGGATCAAGGGAGATAGAATCCTAAGTGTCGAAAGCGATAAGGTTCCTCAAATTGGTTCTGATAATCAAATTATTGATGGCATGGGTTTAGATTTAGCACCTGGGTTCATTGATACGCATTCACACCATGATATTGGCCTAGATAAAGAACCAGAAGCATCAGCAGTTATTACTCAAGGAGTTACAACAATTGTCAGAGGGATGGACGGCTTTTCAGAAGGATTGCAAGATGCTAACTATTTTTCTGTCAGACAGTTTGCAGAATATTTTCAACCCATACCTGTTGCGATTAATGTTGCTAGCTTTTCAGCTCACAACAGTATTCGCCTAGAAGTTATGGGAGAGGATTTTAGGAGAGAAGCTAGTGTAGAAGAAATAGAGCAGATGTCATCCCTAGTAGATTTAGACATGCGATCGGGAGCCTATGGGTTAAGCACAGGACTAGAGTATGACCCAGGTATTTTTGCTTCTACCGATGAGGTCATTGAACTAGCTAAAGTTTCCGGGAATTACCAAGGAAAATATAAAAGTCACATCAGAAGTGAAGATAGAGAATATTGGGAAGCTATAGATGAAACGATAGAAATAGGTCGTCAGGCAAAAATTCCAGTAAATATTGATCATTTTAAATTGAATGGGAAATTTAATTGGGGTCGGACAGATGAGATTTTGTCAATCCTGAATGAAGCTAGAAAAGAGGGAATCAATGTAACCACAGATGTTTACCCCTATGAGGCCTGGTCTAGTAGTATAGCTACCCTTTATCCAGAGAGAAATTTTGATGATCCTGTGGAAACAAAATTTATTCTAGACAGTTTATCTTCAGCTGAGGATATAACCTTTGTCTATCACACTCTTCACCCTGAGTATGTTCAAAAGACTGTTGCAGAGATAGCAAGAGAGAATGGAAAAACAGAGGTTCAAATGCTTTCAGAGCTGAGTAAAGAGAGTTATACATTAGGTTCAGCAGCATCTCCGGTGGAATACGTAGTTGCTAAAGGGATGTTGGACAGTGATATTCGCCTACTTCTTAATTGGGATTACAGTAATGTAACCAGTGACGGTGAATTGGTATGCTCACATCCAAGAGGTTGTGGAACTTTCCCTAGAGTTATTTCCAAGTATCGCGGTGAAGACGGCATCGGATCTCTTGAGAGGATTATATATAAAATGACACTGCTATCAGCCACAAACATAGGCTTAAAAGACAGAGGCGTAATCAAAGAGGGCGCATTTGCTGATTTGGTGTTGTTTGATGCAGATAATACTAAGGATAATGCAACCTTCTCGGATTCAACACTGAAATCTGAAGGCATCCATTCAGTCTGGGTGAATGGAATCAGAGTTCTAAACAATGGAGAATTCAGTGGCGAACTGCCTGGGAGAATTCTACTAAAAAATAAGGAGTGAAAATTGATTGCTGAACACATTTTAAATGCAGTGGCACATAAAAATAGGCCTGATTCAGATCGTGAGCGTGATGCCAACAGAAAACCAGGAGAAGTTCTGGATTTTTTTAACATAAAAACAACCGATAAAGTTGGTGAAATTAATTCAGGACGAGGCTATCTTTCTTCCATCATTGCTCATGCTTTAAAAGATGGAGGGAAAATGTACGCCCATACTTCACCAATGAGTGTAGAACGCTGGAAAGGTAATCCTATTGAGAAAAGACTTGGTGAATTTCCACAAGATAATATGATTCCTGTTGTAGGTGAGATGGAATCCCCTAATTTTCCAGAGCAGCTTGACAAGATCTTTAATATTATGACCTACCATGACTCTGTTTGGACCAAAGCAGACAGAGACGCAATGAATTTAGCTATTTTTGAGTCACTCAATCCTGGTGGGGTCTATGGAATACTCGACCATAACGCCAAGACAGGTCAAGGTATCGATAATTGTCATGATATTCATCGGATTGAAAAAGAATTCGTTATAGCGGAGGTGGTATCTTCAGGTTTTATTTTTGATGGAGAATCAACAATACTTGAGAACCCTGAAGACGAGTTAATTGATATGGTTTTTGAAAAACATATAAGAGATAGAACAAGCCGCTTCATACTCAAGTTCAAGAAACCTGAATAACTACAAACCTCTTTGGGTAACCAGGTAGGTTGCAAAACTACCAAGCCAGTGACCTCCCTCATAGTATTCGCCTGTCACTGCTGACAGACCCGTATCAGCATGTTTTTCTGCTGCTCTCAATAAGCTCCTAATTCTTGGATCATCTGACGGCAATCCATTTGCTATGCCCTCTAACATCCAAGCACGGCTGAGATTTAGGCCATCTAAATGAGCCAGCTTTGGATCTGAAGGATCGCTTACTATTGCAGGTTCTAGCCAATTTACATTTTCGTCTATAGGGATACTTATAAAGTCGCTTAGCCATGCTGAGAAGTCTTGAGGCTGCAATACTCTTCTCATTAAATCAGCTTCTGCTAAGCAGGGGGAAAGAAAATCAGCACCCGATGGCTCATAAGAAATAGGACAGTTCTTATCATTAGCAAAGTAATCAATGCTTCTTTGCTCAATTAGAAAAGCTAAATCTACATTACCTGTAGTTCTTGCCCAATCGATAATTAAACCCAGGGCAAAAGCTGTCTGTGAATGTTGACCGCTTCTTACTGGATAGGTCAATTTAGGAAGCCAGTTTTCAATTCGTTGGGATAAAATTTCCTCTAATGGCTTAATATTTTCTCGCCATTTTTTAGCCGATTTACTGTCATCCCATTCCTCAAGTTCAGCCGCTAATTGTAATAACCAAGCGATACCATAGGGACGTTCAAACGCAGCTCGACCTTTGCCTTTGATATAGTTTGTTTCCTCTATAAGATTTTCAGCAGTGAGGCTTTTATTGAGTTTTACTATAGACTCTGTGCTCAGATCATTTTCGGGGTAAAGTCTAGCCAGTCTGGTTAGTAACCAATGGCCATGAACAGATGAGTGCCAATCGTAACAACCGTAGAATGACGGATAAAGATCTCTAGGAGGTTTTACATCTTCATCACCTTGTAAGGTATGCGAGATTTTATTTGGGTATTCCTTATGCACACATTCCAAAGCCAATTCTGCAAACTTTTCCGGTGTTATGGAGTCTTCACCAAAGGTGGGTAAAGTTTGAAGCAGGAGGAATAGGGTTATTATGAGTAATCTTGTTCTTAAGGTTTCTTGGTGCACAATCTATTCATCTATCAATGTATTGTGTTTATCAATAAGAGGGTCACCCGTTTCAATTCCTAACAAATATCTGCCTGTAGGGGTGGTTGCATTATCCCAATGCACAGCACCATGAGTAGACATTGTTCTTAAGTCTCTAAAGTGTCGTTGGGCTGGGTTACGACCTGTTTGAGCGGTAACACCCATCATACTAGATAGGCGGGTGCCTGATTTCATGCACAGCTGAACTGCCATAGCAGTTTCTCTTCTGATTTTTAATCTATCGTCTCCTTTGATGGATTCTCCAGCTTGTCCTTTCTCATGAAGAAAGTCACACAAATTATCAATGATTAAATCACTGGTTCTCAGCTCTTCATAAGATTCCCCTATTTTTTGCTGAACGGGCGCTTGTTCTGAAACTTTTTCACCAAACATTGAGCCAAACCTCGATCTGGTTTGATCTAGATATTCAAGCATAACCCCGTGGGTAGCCCCAAGAATTGGTCCTGATAATAGAGTGTTAAAATACATGCCCATTTCCACTCGATATATGTAGCTGTCGTGTAACTCTGAGCCAGGTGGATTTTTACCTCCCAGTTCGAGTGATTTGACAGTTCTGTGCTCTGGGACAAAGGCATCAACGACTTTTATATCTTTGCTGCCAGTGCCTTTTAATCCCTCCGCATGCCAAGTATCAACAATCTCGTATTGATCAGGCATTATTAGAGCCATTCTATAGTCCAAGCCTGTTCCTGATTTACTATTAGCATTTTTATATTGTCCTGCAACTATTGAGCAATCAGAATGATCAACACCGCTAGCGAATCTCCATAAACCATTAAGAATGTAACCGCCTTCAGTTTCTTTCATCTCTCCACCACCAGCAAAGGCTGTGGCAATAATTGCATCAGGACACGAGGGCCAAAACTCTTCTTGTGCTTCAGCAGGAAATCTTCCTAGGTTCCAAGAATGAGACATAACCACGGATGACATCCATGATGCTGATGCGCAACCTTTACCCAGTTCTCTGGCAACATCTACCTGAGTTCCCCAATCCATTTCAAACCCACCGTATCGTTTAGGTGTAAACATTTTGTGAATGCCAGCATCTTTCATTTCTTGTAAAGTTTCATCTGGCATTGTTCGAAGGTCTTCTGCTTCTTGCGCTCTCTCTCTTAATTTTGGTATTAAATCGGAGGCAGCTTTAGTTATTTCTTCTCTGCTGGGTATATAACTTGGATTAGAAGTTTTTTGAGCTGATTTCATAATGTATTATGCAATCTCGACAATGACTTTTCCGTCTTCATCCATATCAGAGATCTTAAGCTCAACACCTACTGCTTTACCATAGCCTAGATAACGTGGTCGCCACCAGGTATCAAATACCTCTTCTTCAGTGAGGTCAAACTGACCGATGCCTCTAGCAGCATTTAAAACCTTCCTAAACGGAAAGGTAAAAGTACGTTTTCCAGGTTCTGCATGTGAGTCGAGGAACATTTGGAAAAAACACCCGGTTCTTTCAAAATTCATAACCAAAGCTAGTTCTTTATCACCAGTAGCCTCGATCATAGCTTTTGTGCGCTCTAGAAGTGGTTTCATAGTATTTAAATCATGTTCTATGTAGGCTTCCAGCATGTCATTATCCTTAGCAAATTGAACTGCATTTAGATGCGCTTTGATCAAAGCATCATTTGTATCATGTGGATAGGGTTTTTGTATTTTCATTGTTTTTACCAAAATCTGCATAGCTTTAGCGAGATCTTCTTCTCGACCTTCCATACCAGTCGGTGGAGCCAGATTCTCTGCTGTCATAGCATCCAATGGAGGTCCGCCAGCAGGTTTGCTTTCATCTTTTGGTTTATTGCTTCCTTGCATCATTGCCATATTAATACCTCTTTTATTGCTCAAACAAGTAAATCAATATATCAGTTAAACATCTATTTTGATTCATATATCGTATTCTACTGTTAAAGAAATTAGATTAAAATATGAGTCTGTTGTACTTTTATATAATTTAAAAGGAGTGGAAAGTGTATATTAATTTTTGGTATCCAGTAATTCTTAGTGAAGAACTCAAAGATGAGCCGGTAAGAGTCAGAATGTTAGGGCAGAATTTTGTTACCTTTAGAGACTCAAAAGGCGCTCCAAAAACATTAAGTGATACCTGTATTCATAGAGGTGGATCACTATCCGGCGGTGTTGTCAGAGATGATTGTATCCAATGCCCATATCACGGGTGGCGATTTGATGGTGAGGGAGAATGTAAAAGAATACCTTCATTAGGCAAGGATGCGAAGATTCCCAAAAGAACAAGAATAGATGCTTATCCTACTGAAGAAAAATACGGTATAGTCTTTGCATTTCTAGGTGATTTAGAAAAGAGTAAAAGACCGCCTATAATGCCAATTGCTGAATTGGATGATGAGGAAAACTGGCGAGCTAATTGGCTAAACTACGAGGCAAAAATCAATTTTGAACGTTCAATAGAAAACGGATTGGATGCTGCCCACAATGAATTTGTTCACCCAACTCATGGACATGAAGGCGAAGATGATGACTATAAAGTTGGTGAACTTAAGTTTGTGGATAATATGTTTGGACCTAAGAAATGGGGCTTTGGTTTTTGGCACGCTTTTAAATCACCAGCTTCTAAAAAAGAAGGCCCTCAGATCAAAGAGGCAAGTGATGAACGAATGGCCGGGTCGGGTATCGTAGGACCGAATCAGATGTGGACCTATATTGTCTTTAATGAGAAATCTGAATTTAGGCAGTATATGTTTGAGTGTCCAATTGAAGAAGATCATGTAAAAATATTCTTAGTCAATATGAGGAAAATGATGCTTGATCCAAATATGGACAAGCCTATTGCTGATCGATGCATGGTTATAGCACAACAAGACATTACTGTTTTGGAGCAATTAGAACCTGTGCTAACTCCGAGCTCAAATACAAAAGAATTTTTAGTCCCAGCTGATGAACCTTGTATTAAATACAGAAAACTTCTTTCTGGCTGGGAAAAGAA
>CAZLQT010000047.1:0-9083 GCA_964561815.1 uncultured Woeseia sp. | reverse complement strand
CTTGTTGCTCTATGGAGGGAATTCTTCCGGCTTTAGAGAGCGCACACGCTTTTGTCGGCGCTAAAAAATGGGCTAAAAAAAATCAAGGGAAAACAGTTCTTATTGGCTTGTCAGGCAGAGGTGACAAAGATATGCCAACCCTTAGCAAAGTATTAAAAATTTAACGGGTCATAATAATGTTTGGTAGTGAATTAATAACAACCTCTGTAAAAAACCCCAAGCAAGATGGGCCGGCTATCGTTCCTTTTATTACTGCAGGCTACCCAGATAAAGACAGTTTTTTAGATCTACTAACAGCATTGGCTAAAACAGCCGATGTTATAGAGATTGGCGTTCCATTTTCCGATCCTATGGCTGATGGAGTGACAATTCAGCGTTCAAGTCATGCAGCCATTGAAAGCGGGGTAACACTAAAATGGATTTTGGAACAATTAAAAACCTTAAACATCAAGACACCAATAGTCTTAATGAGTTATTTGAACCCACTATACGTTTACGGCTATGACCAGCTTGTAAAAGCTTCGCTAGAAGCAGGCGTTGATGGCTTTATCATCCCTGATCTCCCTATTGAGGAAGGCGAAGAGATTAGAGAGGCATTAAGTCAAGCTAAGCTCGCAATGATCCAATTGGTGACTCCTGCTACACCGGAGAACAGAATAAAAACAATAGCAAAACACAGCTCAGGATTTTTGTATGCGGTCACAGTAAAAGGTGTCACCGGCGGCAATGATGGGCTTCCCGAGGAAGTAGCGGGTTATTTAGAAACAGTTAAAGCTTCTTCGAACATCCCAGTGTGTGCAGGGTTTGGCGTTAGGAGCAAAGCAGATGTCGAATTGCTCGAGCCATATGTTGATGGAATTATTGTCGGGTCTGCTTTGGTGGAAGCAATTGAGCAAAAAATCACTGCGACTGATTTTTTGAACACACTTCGAGCTTAAAGATTAAATTCATTTCTATAAGCACTAAACGTTTCATTAACCTGATCATCCTTGAGTCCAAATTCATCAAGGCTGTAATTATGTTTTTTTGATAATTGAGTTTTTTGCTCTGCGAAAGACAGCATTTTTTCTCTAGTTTCCTTGTTTAAACCAATATTAAACTTTGTAAAGATGGCTTCTATTATTTCAATAGGGTTATTAGTAAAATCATGAAAGTTAATATCAATCATATTCGATGCAGGGATTTGGCGTCTTTGTGCAAGAAACTGCTTACTAGCATGACCCCAAAAAGATAACGACTCTTTGCCTAGGTCAATACAATCGACGCTTTTAGAGAAAGCAGATCTAAGAGTATATGTTAAGCTGCTTATCGAGCCTATGACCTCAATAGGGTTTCTGTGAATAAACACAAATTTTGCATCTGGGTAGGTGTTTAATATTTCTTCTATGTGTTGGATATGGCACGGGTCTTTTAAGAGCCAGTAACTGGGTTTTATCGTTGTTTCCATAGCTTGTAAAAATCTTTTATGCCACATAAAAGCTGATGAATAGTCACAATGACCAATAAAATGCTGGTAGTTTGGGACTCTTGCAGAATAAGCAAAGCTAATGCTTTTAAAGTCTAGGGCAGTAATCAGCTGACACTCTTCGGGAAGGTTTGATTTCATGTGATGAATGTTCATTAACTTTGGAACCAAGGCTCTAAATAATGCCAATCTTAGTTCCGTTTTTAGCTGTTTATAAGCTCGTTGATATTGTGATCGAGCCACCGGCATCATTTCAAATAATTCCCACGTTAGCGGGCCCCTAAAAATTTCAGAACAATACATGATGTCAAATAAATAAGTCGTTCCTGATCTGGGAAGCCCGCTTATGATAATAGGTGACGATGGTTCTACTAGATTATTAGAGTTAACAAAGTCTAAAAGCTGAGCTCGAGCCCTTAGTTTTTCTTTAATACCATTTTCAAATGTTAGAATGCCTAGCCTGTTAAGATTTGATGCATTCGAATAGTCATCAAGAAGAATTGATAGAGGCTCTTTAAAATCATCTTCGCCCAGAGGAAGATTTATTTTTTTGAGAACAGAATCAAGATTAATCAAAAGAAGCCTATTATTTTGGTTTAGACAATAATATAACAAGAAAACCAGCACCCATTAACAGCCACCCTATGACTATTTCAAGACCAAGAAGAATGCCTCCCGTAAGCATAACCGCTATACCTAAAAGACTTTTATAGACGGTCTTTGAAAATTCATTAAAAAAATCTTCATTGTTTTGGTTGTTTCTTTGGCTGTTGATTACACGTTTTGCCAGGCTCGGAAGCTCTTCAATAGTTTTTCTAATTTCAGGAGCATCTTGTTGTAGTTTGGCAAGGATTGTCTTTAGGTCCGTCTGTTGTTCTTTCCATTCTGAAATTACAGGCTTTGCTGCAGCCACAATATCTAGTTTTGGATAAAGCTGCCTTCCCAGGCCTTCAATATTGAGAAGCGTTTTTTCAAGTTGAACCAACTGCGGTTGATTTTCCATTTTGAATTCTCTGGCTGTTTGAAACAAACTGATTAAAACCTGACCGAATGAAATCTCCTCCAGAGGTTTGTCAGCTATAGGCTCACAAACAGTTCTGATTGAGGCTTCAAAAGTGTCTAGTCTTGTTTCACTAGGCACCCAACCCGCAGCTAAAAAGTTAGAAGCGATAGATTTATAATCTTTTTCAAAAAAAGCAGAGAAAGATAGAGCTAGATATCGCCTATCTATGTCATCAAGACTACCCACAATCCCAAAATCCACCGCCGCATATAGTGGTTTATCTGGATCTGAAATATCAACAAACACATTACCCGGATGCATATCTGCGTGAAATAAATTATGGTGAAAAACCTGAGTAAAAAATATTCTTACGCCGTTACTAGCCAGCTTTTTCAGATCAACACCAGCAGTTTTTAATTGTTTAACATCGCTAATAGGGATTCCGTGTATTCGCTCTTGAACCAAAACATTTGTTTTACAGTAATCTTTATAAATCTTGGGAACCTTTATAATTTCTGAGCCTTCCCAGTTTCTTCCGATTTGCGAACAATTTGCAGCCTCTCTGAGCAAATCAAGCTCGTGCATAACAGAAGTTTGGTAATCTCTCACCACTTCCATGGGTTTTAATCTTTTTGACTCAACTGAATAATTTTCAAGCAACCGAGCAAAAAGAAAAAGAATCTCCATATCTTTTTCTATAGCTTCCCAAATCTTAGGCCTAAGTATTTTCACCACGACTTCTTCACCGCTTTGAAGAGTCGCCAAATGAGCTTGAGCTATTGAGGCTGATGCAAAGGCCTCTTTATCAAAGTCAGCAAATATTTCTTCAGGATTCTTGCCAAACGCATCAAATATTTCTTGTTCTGCAACCTCACCAGAGAATGGGGGGACTTTATCTTGAAGCCTAGATAATTCAGAGGCAATATCTTCTGGAAGAAGGTCAGGTCTTGTTGATAGCGATTGACCAAATTTGACATATAAAGGCCCTAGATCCTCTAGGGCTAACCTAAGTCGCTCCCCTTTTGTAAGTGTTGTTTTTTTTCTAAACCATAAACTCGGCGAAATTAAAAATACCCATCGAAGAGGTTTGAGGAATTCAGACTCAACAAAAAACACATCTAATTGATAACGAATTAATGTTTGATGTGTTTTTAACAGCCGAGCTAATATTTGCAATGATTTCATCTTAAGCCTTATGTCCAATATGCAACGCTACTATGCCCGCACTTAGATTGAAATATTCTGCATCAATAAAGCCTACGCTATTCAACATTTCAATTAATTTCTTTTGATCAGGGTGTACACGGATCGATTCGGCTAGATATTTATAGCTATCTCCGTCGTTCACGACCCACTCTCCTAATTTTGGAAGCACATTAAAGGAATAAAAATCATAAAAAGGAGAGATCAGTTCATTTGCTTTTGAGAATTCTAAGATTAAAAGTCTTCCTCCGGGTTTTATAACCCTATACATCGATGAGAGGGCTGCATTTTTGTCGGTGATATTTCTTAAGCCAAAGGCTATCGTCACACAATCAAACATATTGTCTTCAAATGGAAGGTTTTCAGCATTGGCTTGGAGTAGCTGCATATTTTTAAGCTTGCCTTGATCCAATAACTTAGACCTGCCTTGATGAAGCATCGAGGCATTGATATCAGTTAAAATAACCGTCCCTGATTCCCCAACTTGATCTTGCAATAAGGCACCTAGATCGCCAGTACCACTTGCTACATCCAGTGCTTTCATTCCCTCTTCGAGACCAGTGTGCATAAGAGCAAAACGTTTCCAAAATCTATGAATACCGAATGACATCAAATCATTCATAAGGTCGTATTGCTCAGAAACCGAATCAAAGACTTCACCAACTTTTCGTGTTTTCTCCTCTTCGCTTACGCTCTCAAAGCCAAAGTTTACTTTTTTTCGCTCTTCTGTCACTTCTTGCCTGATCTTGGGTGGGCCTTATCATAAGTTTCAGCAAGGTGCTGAAAATCAAGATGAGTATAAACCTGAGTGGTGCTAATGTCTTTATGCCCTAGTAATTCCTGTACAGCTCTCAAATCTCCACTCGCTTCTAATAAATGAGTGGCGAAGCTATGCCGGAGTAAATGAGGGTAAACATCTTGGGCTAAACCATTTTTCTTTGCCCAGTGATTGATTCGGCTTTGTATCGATCGTCTGCTTAGTCTATTGCCCCTGTTCCCGACAAAGAGAGCTTCCTCATCAGGTGCAGCAATTTGAGATCTAACCTTTATCCAGGCTTTGATAGCCTCTATCGCCTTGGACCCGATGGGCAACATTCTTTTTTTATTTCCTTTTCCTATAACTGTGAGACTTCTGTCGTTAATATTAAGATCAATTGGGTTAAGTGCAACCAGCTCCGCAAGCCTTAAACCTGAAGAGTACAAAAGCTCCATTATGGCTTTGTCTCTTAGGCTTATTGGTTTGGTGGATTTAACATTAAGCAATTGGTTTATTTGGTCGACATCCAAGACGCCAGGTAATTTTTTGGGGGCTTTTGGGGTTTTAACTCCGTCTGCAGGATTCGTTCTAAGGAGATTCTCTCTGACCAGATAATTCATAAAGCTTCTAATAGCAGAAAGCTTGCGTTGAATGCTTCTGGCACCTAACCCATCAATAAAAATCTGAGAGGCATAAGTTCTCACATGATGGGGCTTAATTTCATCCCACGAATTTATTTTTTTCACGCTACAAAATTTTTCTAAATCATCAATATCTTTAGAATAATTTTCTACGGTATGTTTAGAGTATCGTTTTTCGGTTTCTAAAAATTGAAGAAATTTACCCTTTAAATGTTGAGATTCTGCTTTCATTCACGCAATAGGCTAACAAGCCTAGCCACTTGTTTGTCTAGCCAACTTTAATGCTTCTGAGGCCTGTTCTTTTTCTCCTAACTCAGAAAGAATAAGAGCCAACTCGGTGTATGTCTCACTCGCAGGCGTTATTTCAATAGATCTTTCAATACACTGCTGAGCTTTTGACCATAATCCATCTTTTTGTGCCAATCGACTGGCTACTAACCAAAGGTTGGCATCTTTTGGCCTCTCTTCTAACCATTTATCGGTGCGCTCTGACAATTCATTGAGTTTGTCATCACCAAGTTCTGCATAAAGAAGAATTAATTCTTTATTCCAGTTATTGGGAATTTGTTTTCTTAGCTCTATTTCAGCTTTTAAGTATTCTTTATTGTTTATCCAAGCCTCAATTTTTGAGGTCACTATCATAGAGTGTGTTTCAATAGACTTGGGTATCCTGTCAATAACAGTTTCCGTAGGTTTTTGATGTTTTATAGCATCTTTAACCATGCTATGGATTGTTTGAGCAAGCTCATCATCATTAATGTAATCAGAGAACTCAAAGATTTTTCTCAGTATTAAATCATAATCCTTGGTGTCTTTTAGAATCTTGAAGAGCAGTTGATTAGCAGCAGGGTTTTTTGGATTGGATTCTATTAGTTCATCAACATAGGACCTGGCATCTATGAAGCACCCTGCATCAATCAATGACTTACTGGCGAATGTGTATATATAGTCTTTGACCTCAGGCAGTTTGCTCGAAGCTTTTTCCACCCAATTATGAGATTCTGCAATATCGCCTGATTCAATACTCATCTCTATGTTTAGTAGAAAACTTTGGAGTATAGGATGGTTTGTGGAGCTGGCAGACTTTAGTTTTTTCTTGGCTCTCCTGATGTCGCCTTTAGACAACAAAATTAAACTATCATTAAGCAATCTTTGTGTGCGTTTAGCGCTTCTGTTCGCAAGCATTTCTCTTATAATTCTTGGTGATCTCCAGATTAAAGTTAGAATTCTTATCAAGAGATACCCCAATAACATTCCAAGAAGCAATACAGGTACACTTGTTTCCAGAGAGTATTGGAAGAACTCCAAAAGCACATATCCATTTAAGTCTTGAATCAAGCCATCAAAGGATGAGAGTAATTGCTGATCAAGCGATTGTCTATCCAGCCAAAACAACACAAGACTAATAACAGCGATTAGAGCGATGAAAAAACCGATAAAAAAACCTAAACGACTTTTTTTCTTTGCGACTTGTTCTGTTTTATCAATCATTTTGTTTTATGAATAGTTGCTTTATGCTCATTGTTACTAATGATAATATCGAAGTTTTCTATTCGAAGCGATTATGGATAACGATAATTTCAAAAAATGGTCAGATAATCTTTCATCTATTCTTCCTAAATCAGCAAAGGAGGCCAAAGAAGATATTCAAAAAAACCTAACTTTTTTGATTAAAGAGGCTGTCCAAAAAATGGATCTTGTTGAGCGATCAGAAATCAGCGAATTAAAAAAAGAAATCGAATCAATTAAGAAAAAAATAAAAACTAGTAATAAAAATTAATTGTTTGAATTAGGTCTGCAGATAAGCTTTTAGCAACAGGACAATTCAGAGCACCTTCTTCTAACTGTTTCTTATGTTCATCGCTATAGTTTTTTGGAAACTGAAAATCTATTTTAATTTCACTAATGCACCTAGGGTTTATACCCATTATTTTGGTTACCTCTGCTCTTGTTCCTTCAATTTCCAGAGACTCTCTTCTAGCCACAATTCCCATAATTGTCAGCATACAGTTAGCAAGACCTGTGGCTATTAAATCGGTCGGAGAGAAAGCTTTTCCTTTGCCTTCATTATCAGTGGGAGCATCTGTTATATAGTTTTCCCCAGACTCAAGGTGAGTGCTCTCAGTTCTTAGGTTACCTGAGTAATAAACTATGGATGTTGACATAAAAAAAACTAAACAACCCTAAGCGCACCTTTCATAACTGCATAATGCCCAGGAAAAGAACAGAAGAATGTATAGTCTCCGCCAACCTCTAAGAGTGAGGAAGAAAACGTGACTGTTGTTTCTTCACCTCCTCCTATCACTGCAGATGCAGCAAGGACTCTATTATCATTAGCAGGGACGTAAGCGTTTTCTGCGCCCGCAGCCCCACCTGCTTGTGCAACAGACATGAAATCAGACGATGTTGTTAGCACCCAATTGTGTCCCATGACGTTGGCTGGCATAGCACCAGTGTGAACAAGAGTGATTGTTATTTCTTCACAAGTTGAGCTAACAACCATTTCTTTAAGATTGAATTGCAGCATATCATTACCTTCAATGGTCTGTTGACATGAATCTTCAGCCACAAAATTATTGCTGTTCAATGATGATGAATCTTCAGATGCAGACGCAACAACAACCTCATTGGATAGAACAACTACAGGCTCTATTCTTTTATCTATATTTTTATTAGGGTCATATTTGCTAGTGGTTTGCTCAACTTGAGCTTTGATAAGCCCTCCGCCAAAATTACTAACCCACTCAAACAGAAGTGTGAGAACAGCAATTAAAACCATTAAACCAATAAACCGATTATGAGAAAAACCTAGACCTGAATCACTCACATTAACTCCTTTTTCTTATATTTTTTTTTACAATAAAAACAAAGCAAGCTGCTAATTTCCAGAGAAGTATAAAACCAATTGTCTTTGTAATAAAGAGAATAAAGGTATATTTTTTTATTTATGAAGCCCAAGGAAATAAAAAAACTTTGTTTTGTTGTTAATCCAAAAGCAGGCAAGCAAAGGAGTGAAGCCATAGTTCGTGAGATCAAGGATATCCTAGTACAAAAGAAAATAGATTTTCACTTTTTCAACAGCGACAAAGGCGGTTCAATCATAGAGTTTATTCAAACAGAAAATCTTACGGATTTTGATGGGCTTTGTGTTTTGGGTGGAGATGGGACCATCAATGAAGCAATAAACGGGTTAATGTTATCTGACCAATCACAATCTATTCCTCTAGGTATAATCCCAACAGGAAGTGGAAACGCATTTGCTGAAACTTTAGGCGAATTGGACCCCATAAAAGCACTAAGCAATATTCTCACAGGAGAAACAAGCCTAATAGATGTATTTACAATAGATGATAGAGAAAAAAATTACTTTGCAATCAATATTATTGGATGGGGGATGGCTGCCGAAGTCAATATTTTGGCTGAAAAACTAAGATGGATGGGCGGCATTAGATACTCAATTGCTTCTTTGATAACTGTTATGAGGATGAAACAAAAACACCTAAAAGTTAATTTAGGCAAGAATAGTATAGAAGGCAAAGCCCTGTTTTTTCTGGCACTAAACAATGTTCATACAGGTAAAGGAATGCGAATGGCTCCCAATGCGATTTTAGATGACGGTTTAATCGACATTATCTTAGTAAGGAGCGCTTCAAAACCAAGAGTATTAAAAATATTTACACAACTCTTTTCAGGAACACATGTAGAGGATCCATACGTAGAGTATAGTCAAATTACTAGCTTTGATATTGAAACTGAAAACGACCCTTTGAATATAGATGGTGAGAACATAGGGGCATCGCCAATTAAGGTTGAATTAATAAATAAAGCAGTCAGAATATTTGGAAAAATATAGGCTTGATTATGAAAAATAATAACAACCGCATACCTTTGTATATCATTTTGTTTTGTATTTTTTTAACTCTTGTATCAATTTATTACGAAGGCCAAAAGAAAGCTGCTATCTTAGGACATAATAGTTCTTTAGAGCATATAGATGAATAAAGCTATAGATGC
>CAZLQT010000046.1:5497-9573 GCA_964561815.1 uncultured Woeseia sp. | reverse complement strand
CAGAGTTGAGTAAAAGAAAACTCAAATCTGTTATTTCACTTAATTGCCAGTTTAGCTTTAAGCGTCCTGTAAACTCTTCTTTGCCTGTGGTGTCATCACGATTAAGGTATAGATTTTTTCTAAAACCGTCGGTCTCATCTTGTCGCAATGTCACCCTGTATTTAATGGCTGTGTTGCCCTCAAAAGGACCGCCAAAAGCTAAGCCGATATTTCGTATACCATCGCTTCCCAGGGTTAATTCAGATAATCCTTCGAAGGAGTCAGACGGTTCTTTAGATCGCATGTAGATCATGCCAGCTAGAGCATTCGCACCCATTCTAGAGCCCTGAGGTCCGCGATGTACCTCAACTTGTTCCATGTCAAAACTACTAGCAACCCCACCTTGACCGGAGAAATCAATATCATCAATTATGAATCCTACAGAACTATTCGGTGTGCCTTCATACCCTGATCGTTCTCCAATGCCTCTTATTTGAAAGTATCGTGGCCTGCCATCACTAACTGCCATATTAAGATTAGGCACAAGAAAAGTCAGTTCTTCAAAATGTTTCATTGGTTGATCTTGTAATTGTTTTTCCTCAATCAGCAAGAGACTGCCGTCATTTTCTTCAAGTAGAGTTTCCCGGTAGTTGGCTTTAACTATAATTTCCTCAATACTGTCTGCAATTACAGGGGCTGCAAAGAGTGATGCTGTAAAAATTAATAGGACTGAAAAGAGTCGAAATGATAGATTGATCATGGTATTCCTCCGCCATAATTATATGGATCAGGTTCTAAGGGTTTCCTTAAGAATCTCAGGCCTTTCAGCCACCCCTTACCTTGCTGTCATCATAGTATAATTGCCTAAGTTTTGCTAATGTTGTCATTTATTTTAGAAACTCTAATAACAGATGAATATTAACTACAAAGCTTTCCCGGTTGGTCCATTGCAATGCAACTGTACTGTCGTTGGTAATACCGAAACAGGAAAGGGTTACATCATTGATCCGGGTGGCGATCCAGAGATGATTATGCAAACGGTTGATGAGATGAATTTATCTATTGAAGCCATTTATCACACCCACGCTCATTTTGATCATTTCTTAGCTTCAGCTGAAATTAAAGAGAAAACTGGTGCTCCCATCTTCCTTAATGAAGCTGATCGATTTCTTTGGGACAGCCTAGAAATGCAGTGCAACTATTTTAATATTGATTTCAAACCAACTCCTCCACCAGATTTCAATATTGAAGACCAACAGGATCTAGAACACTGTTCAGGAGTTTGTCTTCTTACCCCTGGTCATACTCCAGGATCTGTCAGTTTCCATTTCGAGTCAGCAAAACTTCTGGTTGCTGGTGATACACTATTTCAAGGCTCTGTGGGTAGAACTGATCTACCAGGTGGTGATTTCAAGACGCTTAAGGATTCAATACAAAATAAAATTTATTCCTTGGATGAAGCTACCAATGTAATCACTGGGCACGGTCCAGAAACCACCATTAGAAGAGAAATGGAAAGCAACCTGTTTATCAGGCACGACAGTTAGCTAGAAACTCAATTCTCTTTGGATTTCATAAAATACGATTGAATAAGAAAAGATAAACCCATACCAATCATCAATGTTAATACCGATAACTTTCCACGATGCGGGGTTTCACTGGTCCATATTCCAGTCGATTCAAGCCAGAATAATATATAAATAGAGATCAACAATGGGGCCAATGCAATCAGGATCTTAATCGCTGTAATCGCCTTTATTTTAAGGGAATCGAGCATAAAAAAATACTACCATGAAATATAGGCATCGTATAGGATGGAAATATGGTGATTAAGCCTAAATCGTTGTTAAAAAATAAAGCTCTCAATAAATGGAACTTGTTCTGGATGATCTCTGGTCCAATCTCAATATTCATGATTATCAACTTATTGGCAGTTGATGCGTCAACTGGGGCTGGGATTTCAGAGATGATTCAGTTTTCAGTTCGCTGGGCAGTTCCCTTTGTCTATCTAGTGATAGCGACCTCCTCTGTTCAAATCCTTTTTCCAGGACCGTTCTCTAGATGGTTGATGCGAAATCGAAAATACCTTGGATTATGCTTTGCTGTGGCCATGGCTTGGCAGGCTTTGTTTATATTCATAATGTCCTATTTCTTTCATGAATATTACTATTCTGATGTTTACTACTTTCGTGATGAAATCGAGGGAAGCATTGGCTATATCTTCCTTCCTGCCATGGTCTTAACATCGTTTAATTTTGGCAGTAAATTATTGACTCCTAAGCAATGGAAATTATTGCACACCAGCGGCATTTATTTCTTGTGGGCCTATCCATTCAGCGTCTATTGGTGGAACCTCTACTACTACGAGAACCCTGTTCTAATTGACTATGTGTTTTATTGGGTTGGGTTTGTAGCCGTTACCTTAAGAATAGTTGCTTGGGGAAAACAGCGATATGAATTAAGCAAGAAGATTGAGCCCAACTACAAAACACCCATTGAATCTAAAATGCTCGGTGGTTTATTTATAATCTTTGGTCTTCTGCTCTCAGCATCTGGACTCTACTGGCAAGATCTTATTACCTCCTTATTGACCGCTTCACAATGGTCTGCAGAACTTGAACTTTGGCTGCCTTTTTGGCCTTTTGAGCCCTTTCTATCTCTACTAGTCATCGGGATCGGTACCTTGCTCATCACAAGAAACAAAACCACAGAAAGTCCAGTTTTAGTAAAAGGTTCCTAATCTAGGGCAGAGAAAAGACATTAAAGCGTCTTTTTTGTGATCGGGATAAGTTTTAAAGTTGATGTGGCAGATGCAACGATCGTTCCCTCTTGGCTTAATGTGCTAGACATGTAGGCGATACTTTTACCTAGGCGAATTACTTTTGACTCAGCATAAAGCATACCCGGATGGGCTGGCTCTAAAAAGCTTACGTTGATGTCTAGAGATACTGGATTGAACTTAAAATCAAGTAAACCAATTAATAGAAGTGCCATCGAAGCATCCATCATTCCTGTGACAAAACCACCTTGGACAATTTGTGATTCTGAATGGCAGAATTCCGGGACAGCTTCAAACTCAAGGATTGCAATCTCTTTTGATGAATCAAGGTTCACGCTCCTAAAGTTCATTGAATCAAGACTAGGAGGTCTATTGGCGTCCAATAATCTCAGTTTTTCCTGTTCATTCATGATGCATTCCTTAATTTAAATTCAATAATTTAACCGCCGATGTAATACATTTCTACTTTCTCTTCATCTGCATCATTTTGTTTAAGGTATCTGAGTTCGCTATAGCGATTGTCTCTTTTTTGCCAGATAGAGACGAGCCTGTCCTCAATTTCATAATCGTCCATGCCAGATCTGATCCATGATTTTATATCGGCTCCAGTAGAAGCGAATAAACAATTGTACAATTTTCCATCTGAAGATAATCGAGCCCTTGTGCAGCCACCACAAAATGGATTAGTCACAGAGGAAATAAAACCAATCTCAGTTCCTAAATCATCAAAGATATACCTTGAAGCAACTTCACCTTCATAATTTTCTTTGATTGGGCTTATTGGCCATTTATTTGAGATTAATTCAATTATCTCTGAACTTGGTACGGTTTCTTTTTGCTGCCATTGGTTGATATTGCCAACATCCATATATTCAATAAAGCGAAGAATGACTGGTTGATTTTTAAAATAGTCCACCATGTTAAGAATGTTCTCATTATTAACACCTCTTTTGATCACAGCATTGATTTTAATTTTCTCAAAACCAGCAGCTTGGGCTTCACTAATCCCATCAAGAACCCTATTAATATCGCTTCTATTACCGGTCATCAGTCTAAACTCATCAGGATCTATAGAATCTAGACTTACCGTTATTCTATTAAGACCAGAGGCTTTTAACTCATGGGCGTATTTTTTTAATAAAACACCGTTGGTGGTAAGCGCAATATCATCAACTCCATCAAGCGTCGATAAGTCACCAATAAAATCAGTGAGGTTCACTCTAAGAAGCGGTTCACCGCCTGTGATTCTTATTTTACTAACACCAAGTTTGGTGAATATTTTTACTAACCGATACATCTCATCAAAACTAAGCCGTTC